>SKFV01000263.1 GCA_007117785.1 Pseudomonas sp. | reverse complement strand
ATGGGCCTTGATTGACTTGCTCGCCCTGCTGCCATTCTTGTTGTCAGGTACCGGTACTACAGCCTTCTACCTGCGCTTGGCAAGGCTGTTCCGTATTCTCAGAATTGCTCGACTGGGCCGCTTTACCCATGCCTGGCAACTTCTGGGCAGAGCCATCGTTTCTCGGCGCTATGAGTTGATGGTCAGTGCTATCGCTGCATTGCTGCTGTTGCTGATTTCCAGCACTTTCCTTTTTGTGTTTGAAGCAGCGGCGCAGCCAGAAGCCTTTGGCAGCGTGCCGCGGGCTTTGTGGTGGAGCGTGGCAACGTTGACCACCGTCGGCTATGGTGATGTAACGCCGGTAACGGCAATTGGCCAGTTTTTTGCCGGAATGACGGCAGTTGCAGGCATTGGTTTGGTCGCAATGCCGACAGGCATCCTGGCTGCTGCGTTTAGCGACGCATTTCAACAACAAAATAAAGACAGTTGAGAGGTTGCCTGCCGATGCTTGGGAAAGGATGGCGACAACCTTACTGCTCAAGGAGCTAAGCATATGGAAAGAGCGGCCTGATGAGCTGATTCAGCTTACACGGAGTTGCGGCTGACAAAGCTGCCGGGGTTCGTTTAGTGGCGAAGTTTCCAAGTATCGCATCTGATAACAGAGCTATCATCTTTAGGACGTATCTCAACGCGCTTTGACTTGAATCGTGCCTACTTTCTGACCAAAGCTCCTTTTTACGGATTACTCGCCATGACACTGCAAAAGAAATTTGTTCTGACGTTAGCCTGCCTTATGCTGGCTTTTATTATCGCGGCAGTGGCTTTTAACTCTGTCAGTCAAAGCAATGCAATTAATCAGCAGGCGCTGACTGAAGCGGCCAGTCGGCAGAACGAAGCAGCTCGATTACTCGGCCTGACCGACTCGATCATGAGTGAACGGGTCAAAAACAGTATGCAGCTATTGATCGAGCGTGGCACTGCACTGGGAAGTGCTGAACTGGATGAGACGGTCAGAGTAGGTACGGCCAGTGCACCTGAGCTCTACCTCGGTTTCACGCCGCAGGCTAACGACTTTGCTCTGGTCGATGGTGTGACAAGTATTATGGGCGGAACTGCCACGCTCTTTACCCGCCAGGGTAATGATTTTATACGCATTTCCACCAACGTGCTGCGCGATGGGCAGCGAGCCATTGGTACTCAGCTGGATCCGAACGGCGCTGCCATCAGAGCCATATTGTCGGGCAATGCCTTTTACGGCCAGGTAGATATTCTGGGTCAGCCTTTCCTGACTGGTTACGAGCCAATCCGGGATGAAACTGGCAGCACTATCGGTATCTGGTATGTCGGCTACTCAGCCGACCTGGGTGCGCTGTCAGAGGCCATTTCCAGTGCTCGCATACTGGAAAACGGCTTTGTGGCACTGCGTGACCCCAATGGCAACCTGCGCATGCACTCCAGTCATATGAGCGAGGCTGAGATCAAAGCCGCTTTACAAAGCGATGGCGACGGTTGGCAGGTCGATCAGGTTGCTTTCACCCCTTGGGGGTATGAGGTCATTACCGCCTATTCCACTGACGAGGTCCGCCAAATGGTGCTGGCCAATGCGTTGTCGGTCGCCATAACGATCGTTGTAGCTGGCGTTGTGCTTGCGGTGTGTATCGGCTTACTGATGAATATCATGGTTAGCCGGCCCCTCAATGCCAATATCAGGGCAGTTAAAGATATTGCCGATGGCAAGGGTGACCTGACCATCCGCTTCAATAGCATGAATAAGGATGAGTTCGGGGTTATGGCCCGCGCCTTTGATCGTCTGCTTGACCGTATACAACACACCATCAAAGAGGCACTGAGTTCTGCCAATGACTTGCTGCAGCAGGCCAACGAGCTTGCGCAAGTAGCGGAGCGCTCGAATGAGTCAATCAATGTTCAGAATCGCGAAACAGAAATGGTGGCGACCGCCATGCACGAGATGAGCCTGACCGCACAAAGTGTTGCGCAAAGTGCAGCTTCGGGTGAGCATGCCGCCAATAAGGCCAACAACGAGGCTCTTGAAGGTAGGGATACCCTCGAAATCGCCATCAGCAGCATTAAAAGTCAGGCCGGTGCCATTTCCGCGTCTATGGACGTCATTGATGAACTCGCCTCCGCCAGTGATGATATTGGCTCGGTGTTACAAGTCATCGTCAATATTGCCGAACAGACCAACTTGCTGGCCCTGAATGCGGCCATTGAAGCAGCTCGTGCCGGCGAGCAAGGTCGTGGTTTTGCTGTGGTTGCGGATGAAGTGCGTTCGCTGGCCCAGCGTACGCAGGCATCGACTGAAGAAATCCGCAGTATGATCGAGCGGGTCCAGCACAGCGTAGCCAAGTCCTCGACCATGATGGCAGAAAATCGCACGCTTGCCGTCAGCAATGCCGAGTCAGCTCAGGGTGCTGGCAAAGCTTTCAATGACGTAATGGAAGCGGTCAGACACATCAATCAGGTCAACGCCGAAATCGCCAGCGCCGCTGAAGAACAAAGTCACGTAGCCGAGGACATCAACCGAAACGTACTGCGCATCAGCGATGAAGCAGTGAAAAACGCCGAAATGGTGACGCAAACCAAGGACGCCAGCAAAAGTCTTATACACCTGGCTGACAAGCTGCGAACCTTGTTGGCCTACTACAAGGTGTAACAAGCTGGCTGGGACAAAAGCGCCTGATCGACCAAGCGGCCCATACCTTTGCCACCAAAAGGCCAATATCTGATTCCTGTAAGATTCGCCATTGGTGCAATCGGCTCTCTGGTTACCCGCAGTAAACGTAAAAACTGCGGTATCGTGGATTTCCTGATCAGGTTTTATAAAGGAAAAGCACATAATGCTTTATAAGCGCCTGTTCTCGAACAAAAAAAGTAGTCTGCGCTTTGCCGCCATGGGGAATTGTCAGCTTGAATTCTTCGAGCTTGATGGAAGGCCATTCTTCACAGCAACGGTATTCAAGGGTCGGCAACTGCAGAAGATTGAGCTGGATTTGGCCGCTATCAGTGTGGCAACTCTTGGCGAGAAGGGTTATCAACTGGTGACTCGGCATACAACATGCACATTCCAGATCGTGGAGGATAAAGGGGGCGTATCGTGGGGTGTTGACGCAAAAGTTCATGCACTGGCTGCCTTACAAACGCTTCAGGGGGCGTATCAGTCGCCAAGGTTTGCAGGTGATTTGTGAGGGATTTACGCCCTTTATTAACAGTGAGGCGAATTGAGCGCGGGTTGGCATAGCAGCAGTTCGAGCGCTATGACCATACCCCTTGAGTCTAAAGTCGAAGTCAGGTTTGCTGTACAGCGGATGCTTTTTAAGCATAAAAAATCCCGCAACCATCATTGGCTGCGGGATTTTTATTTGCTACCGGCTAAAAGCCTCACTCAGCTATCTTAACCAGCTGCTTACCAAAGTTCTTGCCCTTCAACATACCCTTGAAAGCTTCCGGGGCGTTTTCCAGGCCTTCGGCGATGGTTTCGCTGTACTTGAGTTTGCCGCTGGCGACCTGCTCGGCGAGCAGGGCGGTGGTTTCCTGGTGCTGGCCTTGCCATTCGGTGACCAGGAAGAAGCGGTGCTCGGGTTTCGGGTCAAGTTTGCCGAAGATGTGGAAGGGGGTTTCCACTTTGCTCTGGTCTTCGGCGTTGTAGGCGGAGACGTAACCGCAAATTGGTACGCGGGCGCCGGGGTTGATCAGTTTGGCGACTGCGCGGGCGACGTCACCACCGACGTTTTCAAAGTAGACGTCGATGCCTTTCGGGCAGGCGGCGGCCAGGTCGGCGTCGAGGTTACCGGCCTTGTAGTCGATGCAGGCATCAAAGCCCAGTTCGTCGACGACGTACTTGCACTTCTCCGGACCACCGGCGATGCCGACGACGTGGCAGCCGAGCTGCTTGGCGGTCTGGCCAACCACGGTACCTACCGGGCCGGAGGCGGCGGCGACCACCACGGTTTCGCCAGCTTTGGGTTTGCCGACGTGGACCAGGCCGTGATAACCGGTACGGCCCGGCATGCCGGCCACACCCAGGTAGGTTTGCAGCGGAGCGCCAACGTCCTTGATCTTGTAGACCATCTCGGCCTTGCCGGGGATGATGCAGTATTCCTGCCAGCCAGAGTACACGGTGACCAGATCGCCAACCTGATAGTTGTCAGACTTGGATTCAACCACGCGACCAACGCTTTCACCGACGATGACTTCACCGATGCCGATCGGGTCCATGTAGCCTTTGCTGTCGTTCATGCGCGGGCGCATGTAGGGGTCGAGTGACAGCCATACAATTTGCAGCAGGACTTCGTCGTCCTTGATCTCGCGGACCGGCTCTTCAACCAGTTTCAGGTCGCCGTCCTGCAGCTCGCCCTGGGGGCGTTGGTTAAGGACGATCTTTCGATTGGTATATTGGCTCATGCTTACCTCATTCTTGGTGTGGCGGCTGCGCCGCGCTGTGTCAATGAACATGGCCGCAGCCATGGAAACCTGTTGATGGTAAACCAGACGCTGCAGTGAGCAGCGCTTATTCATCAGTGTGATTGCATGCTAGCAGGCGCAGCGAAACCTGCTCATCAACGCCATTGATATTCCAGACTCAGGCCGGCCAGCCAGTTGCGCTCGGGGGCCGGTTCGTAAAAGCGTCCGCCGGGGCCGTTGACGATCAGCGAGCTGATGTACTCGCGATCGGCAAGATTGTTTACCCGTACAAAGGGCTCCAGGTTCAGGCCGCCGACGCTGTGCCGGTAGCTGGCGTGCCAGTTGAACACAGCATAGCCCGAGGCGGAGTCGGCGTTTGCATCGTTGGCATAGCGCTGGCTCAGGCCCTGGGCTTCCAGCGCAGTACGCCAGTTGCTGTCAGGGACTTGCCAGGCCAGTTCGCTGAACAGGCTATGGCGCGGTACGCCGGGTAGCCGGTTACCGGAAAAGTCATCGCCATCGCTTTGGTAGCTGTCGAAGCGTGCCTGCACATAGGTATAGGCGGCATAGAAGCTCAGGCCGTGGTCAAGCTGCTGATTCAGGCTGAGTTCAACTCCGCGCCGGGTCGACTCGGCGGCGTTGGTGAAAGTGCTGCGCCCGGTCACCTCCTGATTGGGTCCGGTGACGATTTCGTCTTTTACGCGGGTGTCGAACAGCGCGGCGGTGACTTCGGTGCGCGACTGACGCAGGCGCAGGCCGAGTTCGCGGTTGAAGGAGCGCGACGCGCCCAGAT
>SKFV01000283.1 GCA_007117785.1 Pseudomonas sp. | reverse complement strand
GGCTCACAAACCGACAAGCTGTTCCGTATGCGTGGCAAGGGGGTAACCCCGGTGCGCGGCGGAGCAACCGGTGATCTGCTCTGTCGAGTGGTGGTGGAAACGCCGGTCAATCTGACCAAGCGCCAGCGTGAATTGCTGGAAGAGCTGCGTGATACCTTGCAGGAAGAGGGTAGCAAGCAGTCACCGCGGGCCAATAGCTGGTTCGAGGGTGTGAAAAAATTCTTTGATGACATGAAGTCATGAGTGAGGCGGCGATGACACGAGTTGCGGTAATCGGCGCAGCTGGTCGTATGGGCAAGACCCTGATCGAGGCGCTGACGCAAACTGAAGGTACCGCACTGACGGCGGCCATTGAACGTCCGGAAAGTAGTTTGCTCGGCGCTGATGCTGGCGAGTTGGCGGGTGTCGGCAAGCTGGGTGTCACTGTCAGCGGAGACTTGCACGCGGCCATCGATGATTTTGATGTGCTGATCGACTTCACCCATCCGACCACAACGCTGGTCAATCTGGGTATCTGTCGGGCGGCCGGTAAATCCATGGTCATCGGCACTACCGGCTTTTCCGAGGCGGAAAAGTCCGAGCTGGCTGCTGCTGCCAATGACATCAGCATCGTCTTTGCGCCCAACTTCAGTGTTGGCGTCAACCTGTGCCTGAAGCTGCTGGATATGGCAGCGCGGGTAATGGGTGAGGATGCTGATATCGAAGTGATTGAAGCCCATCACCGGCACAAGGTGGATGCCCCATCCGGCACGGCCTTGCGTATGGGTGAGGTGGTGGCTGATGCCTTGGGGCGTGACCTGGGCAAGGTGGCGGTTTACGGACGTGAAGGTCAGACCGGTGCGCGTGAGCGCGATACCATCGGTTTTGCTACCGTGCGCGCCGGTGATGTGGTCGGAGACCATACCGTGCTCTTTGCCACTGAAGGTGAGCGGGTGGAAATCACCCACAAGGCCTCCAGCCGCATGACATTTGCCAAAGGGGCTGTGCGCTCTTGTGCCTGGCTACAGGGCAAGCCCGCTGGTTTGTACGATATGCAGGACGTACTTGGCCTGAAGGGCTGATAGCTCTGGCAGGCAATAAAAAACCCGGCTGCGTTAGCAAGCCGGGTTTTTTGTGTGGCTGACAATCAGCCGGCGCGAATCTGCTCACGGGCCAGGTTGTTCAGGGTGTCGGTATTGCGCAGCAGATAGAAGGCGGCGATGGTCGGCACCCAGTCCTGATAGTAGGTGATCAGGCGTGGCTGGATAAAACCATACTGCTGGTTGAGCCGGGTTAGGGCTGCGTCCTGTTCGGGAAGCAGGCTGCGCAAGGTGTCGAAGCGCTCCATGATGCTGGCATCCATGGCGCGAAAAATACCTTCATTGGTTTCCATGAAGTAGACACCGATTGAGCTGAACATATTGTTCTGGTAAAGCAGCAGAATCTGGTTGGTCTCCAGGCTCTGCTGATGCAATGCCTGCAGACGCTCATCGGCCAGATCGGCGTGCTCGGCATAAAGACTGGCGAGCATCTGATCAATTTCAGCGTGCGTTTGCATGATGCTGTTGACGGTCGCCAGATTGAAGTGGGCTTCATCTTCCGGCTGGTTTTCCAGGTCTCGGATCATGCGCGTGAACTGATCGAAGATGCTGCGCAATTCGTTCGGATTGCCGAGCTGGCGGATGCGTGTGTCCATGCCGTTGAGTGCTTCGCGGTAGGACTCGCGGTTGCCTGGTTCGCGGACGCGCTCATACAGGTTGTTGTCGATCAGCAGGTAGGTGGCTGCTTTAAAACCATCACTGCGAATTTCGTGCACCGTCTGCAGGGTTTGCAGATCGGCCTTCACCAGTGGTGCCAGGCATAGCAACCCAACGGCTAACAGATACTTCAGGTGCTTTGACATGCTCGATTCCCTCGGGGCTTTCTTGTTGTTCTATCTGTAGTTATCAGTTTGGAGTGCAGTCTGATTCCATGGCCTTAGGCCAGATGCATCACCCATATGGTGCAGTTTTAGCACAGTTGGCACCCAGAATGAACACTTTCAACAGGTCTTTGGTCAGGTAACCAAGTGGCGAGACAGAGCGGTGGCAATCTGTTCGTGGGTAATTGGCCTGTTACGGTGTGGATATTTATGCCTTCAGCCGGTAAACTTCCCGGCTAATCTGTCTTTCAGCGCGTATCTGACAATGCCTTGATGCGGGATGAAGTGGTCATACACCTCATTCCCGCTTTTGTGCAGCCCGCGTTTGGTGAAACGTGTCAGCTCAATCGGAGGTTTTCTTGTCCAAGCCAGCCATTCTAGCCCTTGCCGACGGTAGTATTTTTTATGGTGAGGCCATCGGCGCCGACGGCCACAGTGTCGGTGAGGTCGTGTTCAATACGGCTATGACCGGTTACCAGGAGATCCTGACCGATCCGTCCTATTCCCGTCAGATTGTTACCCTGACCTATCCACATATCGGCAACACCGGGGTTACTCCAGAAGATGTCGAGTCGGATCGCGTACATGCTGCCGGGCTGGTTATTCGTGACCTGCCACTGATGGCAAGCAACTGGCGCAGCAAGCAGCCGCTGGATGCCTACCTGCGTGACAACGGCATTGTTGCCATTGCCGGTATCGATACCCGTCGACTGACGCGCATCCTGCGTGAAAAGGGCTCGCAGAGCGGTTGCATTATTGCGGGCGACAAGGTCGATGCCGATCAGGCTCTGGGACTGGCGCGCGACTTCCCCGGTCTCAAGGGGATGGATCTGGCTAAAGAGGTCACTGTCAAGGACAGCTATCAGTGGCGCTCTGGCGTCTGGGAGCTGGCCACGGACAGTCACCCGGAACGTGCAGATGCCGATCTTCCCTACCATGTGGTGGCTTACGACTATGGGGTCAAGCAGAACATCCTGCGCATGCTGGTAGCACGCGGTTGCCGCCTCACCGTGGTGCCGGCACAGACGCCGGCCAGCGATGTGCTGGCGATGCAACCGGATGGTGTTTTTCTGTCCAACGGTCCGGGTGATCCGGAGCCGTGCGATTACGCGATCAAGGCTATCCGTGAAGTGCTGGAGACTGAAACCCCGGTGTTCGGCATCTGTCTCGGTCACCAACTGCTGGCGCTGGCCTCCGGCGCCAAGACCCTGAAAATGGGTCACGGTCACCACGGTGCCAACCACCCGGTGCAGGACCTGGACAGTGGGGTCGTCATGATCACCAGTCAGAACCATGGTTTTGCTGTCGATGAAGCCAGCCTGCCAGCCAATCTGCGTGCTACCCACAAGTCACTGTTCGACGGTACCTTGCAGGGTATCGAGCGTACCGACAAAGCCGCATTCAGTTTTCAGGGTCACCCGGAAGCCAGCCCGGGCCCGCACGATGTTGCGCCGCTGTTCGATCGTTTCATTGCTGCCATGGCTGCCCGCCGCTGAGCCCTCAAGGATTTGTAGACGACTATGCCAAAACGTACTGACATCAAAAGCATTCTGATCATCGGCGCCGGCCCTATCGTGATTGGCCAGGCCTGTGAGTTTGACTATTCTGGCGCTCAGGCGTGCAAGGCGCTGAAGGAAGAAGGCTTCCGCGTCATTCTGGTCAACTCCAATCCGGCGACCATCATGACCGACCCGGCGATGGCCGATGCCACCTATATCGAGCCGATCAAGTGGCAGACAGTAGAAAAGATCATTGCCAAGGAACGCCCGGATGCGGTGCTGCCGACCATGGGTGGCCAGACTGCACTGAACTGCGCCCTGGATCTGGAAAAACACGGTGTTCTCGACAAGTACAATGTCGAGATGATCGGTGCCAACGCCGATACCATCGATAAGGCCGAAGATCGCTCGCGCTTTGACAAGGCGATGAAATCCATCAACCTCGAGTGTCCGCGCTCAGGTATCGCCCATAACATGCAGGAAGCCTACGGCGTTCTCGATCAGGTTGGCTTTCCGTGCATTATCCGACCGTCTTTCACCATGGGTGGCACGGGTGGTGGTATCGCTTACAACCGCGAAGAGTTTGAAGAGATCTGCACTCGCGGTCTGGACCTGTCGCCGACCAATGAGCTGCTGATTGATGAGTCTCTGATCGGTTGGAAGGAATACGAGATGGAGGTGGTCCGTGACAAGAAGGACAACTGCATCATCGTTTGTTCTATCGAGAACTTCGACCCCATGGGTGTGCACACCGGTGATTCCATCACTGTCGCGCCGGCGCAAACGCTGACCGACAAGGAATACCAGATCATGCGTAACGCCTCGCTGGCGGTATTGCGTGAGATCGGTGTGGAAACCGGTGGCTCCAACGTGCAGTTCGGGATCTGCCCGGATACCGGCCGCATGGTCGTTATCGAAATGAATCCACGCGTGTCACGTTCATCGGCGCTGGCGTCCAAGGCGACCGGTTTCCCGATCGCCAAGATCGCAGCCAAGCTGGCCGTGGGTTACACCCTGGATGAGTTGCATAACGATATTACCGGTGGTCGCACGCCGGCATCCTTCGAGCCGGCAATCGATTACGTGGTGACCAAGATACCGCGCTTTGCCTTCGAGAAATTCCCCAACGCCGATGCGCGCCTGACCACGCAGATGAAGTCGGTCGGTGAGGTGATGGCGATTGGTCGTACTTTCCAGGAATCGCTGCAGAAAGCGCTGCGTGGCCTGGAAGTCAGTGCCATGGGTCTGGATCCAAAGGTCGAGCCGACCGATGCCGAGGCACGTACTCAGATCACCCGTGAGCTGACCGTGCCGGGTGCTGATCGCATCTGGTATCTGGCGGATGCCTTCCGGATCGGCATGAGCCGTGAGGATGTGTTTGCGCTGACCAAGATCGATCCCTGGTTTCTGATTCAACTGGAAGATCTGGTTGCCGAAGAAAAAGCCATCGCTTCTGGCGGTCTTGCCGATCTGGATTACACGCTGATGCGCCGGCTCAAGCGCAAGGGCTTCTCTGACGCACGCCTGGCTGAACTGCTGGCTGTGAGCGAAAAGAGCCTGCGCAATCATCGCCACAAGCTCAAGGTGCTGCCGGTGTACAAGCGGGTGGATACCTGTGCTGCCGAATTTGCTACTGACACGGCTTATATGTACTCGACCTATGAGGAGGAGTGCGAAGCCAACCCGAGCGACCGTGACAAGATCATGGTGCTGGGTGGAGGCCCCAACCGTATTGGACAGGGCATCGAGTTTGACTACTGCTGTGTGCATGCTGCCCTGGCGATGCGTGAAGACGGTTACGAGACCATCATGGTCAACTGTAATC
>SKFV01000040.1 GCA_007117785.1 Pseudomonas sp. | reverse complement strand
GGCCTTGGTCGGCCCGTGCAGGCGCATGTAAAAATCAGGCAGTTTGAACAACCCGATCGCACCGATCAGTGCAAACAGGCTACCCAGCAAGAGCAGTGCAGCAACTACCGCCTCGACCCAATCAAATGCCATCTGCCGCTCTCCTATTCAATGATATCGCCGCGCAGTAAATGCTTGGCTACCGCCACAGTGCCCACAAAACCCATGACCGCAATCAGCAATGCGGCTTCAAAGAACAGGTCTGAGGCCAGATACATGCCCAGCAGCATGATCAGGGCAATAGCGTTGATGTACAGGGTATCCAGCGCCAAAATGCGATCCGGCAAGTCTGGCCCCCGCAGCAAGCGTAATACGGTCAGCAGAATCGCCACGGACATGATGCCCAGACACAACAGAATCACGTAATCGAGCATTCGAATACCTCCTGCAAAGGTCGTTCGTAGCGGATTTTGATGGTATCAATCAGCGCTTGCTCATCCACCACATTGAACGCATGAATCAGCAACAGATGCCGCTCACGATCAATATCTGCCGATACCGTACCCGGCGTCAGCGAAATGGTACTGGCCAGCAAGCTGATGGTGAAATCATGCCGTACATCCAACGGGTATTCGATAAACGCCGGTTGCAAGTCACTACTGCGACCCAGAATCAAACGTGCCATCTGGAAATTGGCCTGAACGATATCGCCCAGTACCCGCAACACAAAGCGCAAGAGCACATAGGGATGGCGCAAGCGTGGCGGATCTGGCCAGAAGCGATGCGTAGCCAGTGGAATCAACCACCCCAGCAGGGCCCCCATCAGCAGGCTGGCAAAGGACAGGTCATTGACCAGCAACAGCCAGATCAACAGCATGAACAGGCTCAGCCACGGTTGCGGTAACCCGGTTATACGCTGGCTCATGGCGTGCCCCCAAAGGGTGTGGTTGACAGTACCGCATCGATGTAACCCATGGGATTAGCCAATTGCTCGACCGCTGCCAACAGATAGTCCAACACGGGTGCTGCCAGAATAACCAGCAGCACACTGCTGGCCAGTAATAGCAGGCAGGCCAGCAAACGCCAATGATCAAGCGGTTCACCACTGGCTTCCATCTCGCCGGCCTGGCGCCAAAACAAAGTGCTGCCAGCCCGGCTCAAGGCGATGATCACCAGCAGACTGCTACTTAACAGAACTACATACAAGCAAGCCGCGGCCCAACCGGTGCCCGCTGACTGCAATAACAGCACCTTGCCGATAAAACCGGACAAGGGAGGCAGACCGGCGATAGCAATTGCACCAAGGAAAAATACCGAACCCAATAACATGCGCTGTGCCACGGGTGGTCCTGCCACCAAGCGGGCTGAGAACCTGGGGCCACGGGCGCGGGCAAGCAAGCCGGCAAACAGAAACAACCCCGCCGCCACCCAGGTTGATTGCAACAGATAATACAAAACAGCCTGCAAGGCCACCTCACTGCCAATGGCAACCCCTGCCAACAACACGCCCACAGATAACACCACCAGATAGGCCAGAATACCCGGCAACGAACTCGCTGCCAGCGCACCCAGCGCGCCCAGCACCAAGGTCAACAAGGCAAGGGGCCAAAGCACTGCCTGCGCCATGCCCGCCAGGGGCCCGGCGGTCTCTGCAAAGATCAGGGTAAATACGCGGATGATCGCGTAAATACCTACCTTGGTCATGATGGCGAACAAGGCTGCTACGGGTGCTGAGGCACTGGCATAGGCGCGCGGCAACCAGAAATAGAGTGGAAACAGCGCCGCCTTCAGCGAGAAGACTACCAGCAGCAGCATCCCGGCGGCTCCGGCCAGGTAGAGCTCGTCGGTATCCAACAGGGCGACGCGCAAAGCCATATCGGCCATATTCAGGGTGCCGGTCACACCATAGAGCGTTCCCAGGGCAAGCAGGAACAATGCCGACCCAACCAGATTCAGCAAAACGTAGTGCAAACCGGCACGCACCCGCGCACCGCCCGGCCCATGGACCAGCAGGGCATAGGAAGCGATCAGCAGAATCTCGAAAAACACAAAGAGATTGAACAAGTCGCCGGTCAGAAACGCACCATTGATCCCCATCAACTGAAACTGGAACAGGGCATGAAAGTTCGGCCCCAGGGCATCATCGCCACGGCTGGCATAAAGCACCACAGGCAGCGCCAATACCGCACTGAGCAGCAACATCAGGGCCGACAGCCGATCAACCACCAGTACAATGCCATAGGGTGGTGCCCAGTTGCCCAGAGCATAGACACTGATTCCCTGCTCCGCCGCCAGCAGCAGCGCTACAGCCAGTGGCAATTGCAGCAGGGTTGCCAGCAGCGACAGGCTGCGTTTATGCGGCATCGACAGGCGGGCCAGCAGCAGCAAGAGCGCGCCGGCAAACATCGGTAGCAGGATTGGCAGTACCGGCAAATGACTCATCCCTGATCCCTCCGGCCATCGACATGGTCGGAGTCCAGCTCACCCAGGGCGCGCAAGGCCAGCACCAGGGCAAAGGCGGTCATGGCGAAACCGATCACAATAGCTGTCAATACCAACGCCTGGGGCAAAGGGTCAGCCACCTCGGCGCCACGCCCGAGCACTGCCGGCAAACCGGTATACAAGCGACCACTGGCAAATAAAAACAAATTGACCGCATAGCCCAGCAAGGTCAGCCCGACAACTACCGGAAAGGTCCGCGCGCGCAGAATCAGATAAACGCCGCAGCTGGTCAGAACGCCCAGTGTCAGGGCATACAACAAGGCCATCAGACGCCCTCCCCGGTATCACGCACCTTGGTCAGCTTGCCCAGGTTGGCCAGAATCAGCAGGGTCGCCCCGACCACGGTCAGATAGACACCCAGGTCAAATACCAGCGCGCTGGCCAGCTCGATATCACCGATCAAGGGAATGTCCACATGGGTAAAGGTTGAGGTCAGGAAGGGATAGCCAAACAGCCAGCTGGCAACCCCGGTGAGCCCCGCGATCAACACACCCGCTGCCGCCAGGGCATGATAATTGACCCGCAAGCGCTCTCGCGTCCACCCCTCACCACTGGATACATACTGCAGGATCAACGCAATCGCAGTAATCAGACCGGCGATAAAGCCACCACCCGGCAGGTTGTGACCGCGCAGAAAAATATAGGCCGAAACCAGCAATGCCAGCGGCAGCATCACCCGCGACAGGTTGATCAACATCAGCGGATGGGCCTCACGCGCCCATGGGCGGCCCAGCGGATCGGTGGTGGGTACATGCAGGCGCAAGCCATCAATCAGTGCATAGATACCCACACCGGCAATCGCCAGCACACTGATCTCGCCCAGCGTATCGAAGCCACGGAAATCAACCAGAATCACGTTGACCACATTGGTACCACCGCCACCGATCAGGCTATTGGCGACGAAGAAGCCGGCAATGCTGTCCTGGGGCCGGGTCAGCATGGCGAAACTCAGGCCGGCCACCAGCAACCCCGCCATGCCGGCCAGGGCCAGATCGCGCCAGCGGCGCAGGTTGCTCGATTCTTGCGGCGTATAGCGCGGCAGGAAAAACAGCGCCAGCATCAGCAGCAAGACCGTGACCATTTCGACCGATAGCTGGGTCAACGCCAGATCCGGCGCGGAGAAGCGGGCAAATGCCAACGCGACCAGCAAACCAACCACACTGAGCATGATCAGCGAAATCAGACGCTGGTGATGCCAGCGCACCGTAGCCAGGCTGGCCACGATGAGAATGACCGCCGCCACTGCTGTCACGCCATCGACGCTGCCCAGGGCCAGCGGCCCCCGCCACTGCTGCATATTCAGCACCCAGTAGCCCGCACCGGCAATCGCAACGAACAGCAGCAGGGCCATATAGCGCTGCAAGGAACCATTCTCCAGCCGCAGCAACAGGCGGGAGGCAAGATTGACCAGACGCTGTACCTCTGCCTCGAAGACCAGCTTGGCATCCCAGTTCGGTAATCGCGCCAGCGCACGAAATTGTGGCTTGCGCAGCAGATAGATCAGCCCTCCACCCAGCACAGCGAGTGCACTGAACAGCAAAGGCAGATTGAAACCGTGCCAGATTGCCAACACCGGCAACTCAATACTGTGCCCCAGCGTGGTCGTCACCGCAGACTGCAACAGCGCAGTAATCAACAGTGCCGGCAGTATACCGACCAACACACACAGCAGAACCAGCAGCTGCACTGGCAGACGCATACCTGCTGGCGGCTCGTGAGGGGGATAACGCGGCACATTAACCGCTTTACCATCAAAGAATACCGCATGCACCAGACGCAACGAATAGGCCACGGAAAATGCTGCGCCCAGCAGAACCAGTACCGGCAGTAAAGCACTCCAACGACCCCACTGCTGCTGTACCAGTACCTCGGCAAACAGCATTTCCTTGCTCAAGAAACCATTCAATAGCGGTAAACCTGCCATGGCCGCCGCGGCCAACATAGTCAGTACCGCGGTATGCGGCATAAAGTGCCAGAGCCCATTGAGGCGGCGGATATCCCGCGTGCCGGTCTCGTGGTCAATGATACCGGCGAGCATGAACAGGGCCGCCTTGAAGGTCGCATGGTTGATGATATGGAAGAGAGCCGCGGCTACGGCCAGACGGGTATCCAGGCCGAACAGCAGGGTTATCAGCCCCAGATGGCTGATGGTCGAGTAGGCCAGCAGCCCCTTGAGGTCATGTTTGTACAGTGCCGTAATGGCCCCGACCAGCAAGGTCAGCAAACCTACCGTACTGACCAGTACAAACCACAACTGGGTGTCGGCCAGCGCCGGGTAAAAGCGTGCCAGCAGAAATACGCCAGCCTTGACCATAGTGGCTGAGTGCAGATACGCCGATACCGGCGTGGGTGCCGCCATCGCATGGGGCAACCAGAAATGAAGCGGGAATTGCGCTGACTTGCTGAAAACACCCAGCAGCACGAGAATCAGCGTCAGTGGGTAGAGTGCATGCGCCCGAATCTGATCACCAGCGGCGAGGACATCGGTCAACTGATAGCTGCCGACTATCTGCCCCAGCAGCAGCACCCCCGCCAGCAATGCAAGTCCGCCGCCGCCGGTGACCACCAGCGCCATGCGTGCACCCTTGCGCGCGTCACTGCTGTGTGACCAGTAGCCGATCAACAGGAAGGAAGACAGGCTAGTCAGCTCCCAAAAAAAGATCAGCAACAACAGGTTCTCGGACAGGACCACCCCGAGCATGGCGGCCATGAACAACAGCAGATAAGCGAAAAACCGCCCCATGG
>SKFV01000341.1 GCA_007117785.1 Pseudomonas sp. | reverse complement strand
TATCGCTCTTGGCGCGGAAAAGATGGTGTTGCAACTGCTGGAACAGGTGGATGGCCCGGAAGACCTGATCTGGGAAACCTGCCGCTCGCCAACCCTGCCTTTTGATGTCGATTCGGTGCGCTTGCAGGCCACCCTGGATGATATGCAGTGCCGCTACAACCTGAATGCGCTGGCCGAGGCAGATGAAACCGAGCAGGGGTATTTTGCCCGGTTGGTTGATCGGGTGGGGCAGGAAACCGGGGTAGATATGCCCAGCGGCGCCCTGTTGGCAGTCGCAATTACTGACTGGATGGATGGTGAATCGGATGATCCGCGCTACCGCTTGCAGGAGCCGCCAAGAGTCTCGGGTAATCGCAGCTTTTTGCTCGCTGCAGAGTTGGCCAATTTACCCGGCATGAATGAAGAGGCCTGGCTGGCGCTGGCACCCTATATTACGGCTTACCCCGGACGCGCCAGTCCGATTGACCTGAATCGTAGTAACGAGTTGATGCAGGAAGTGTTTGCCGGACGCAGCGCTGGCGACCAGGAACCCTGGTTTATGCGACTGCAGATTATTGCCGAATTTGCAGATCGGCGTTTTTACCAATGCACCCTGCTGGATGCGCCCAATGGCATTGCGGTTATGCGCGAACAAACGGCTTGCGAGCCCTGAGAGACGGACAAGATTATGCTGATAGTGTTACTGCCGGACAATCTGCCAGCACCTGATGCTGACGTTGACGCCGAGGTCGCGCCACCCACTGCATGTTGGTGGCAGTTGGAGCGTGATGGCAGCCTGATTGCCCAGGGCGTCGATAGCCTGGCGGATTTGCACGCGCGCTTTCCACAGGAACGTATCAGGGCGCTGGCGCCTGCTACTTCGGTCAGCCTTTACCGTATCAGTATGCCGGTTCGCCGTGGTGCCGCATTGCGAGCAGCACTGCCCTATGCCCTGGAAGATCAACTAAGCGAAGATATCGACGGCCTGCATTTTGTTGCCGGGCCACGTACGACCGGTGACAAGCTGGTCGCTGCAGTGGTCAGCCATAGCCGTGTGGAGCAATGGCAGGTGTTGCTGCAACAGCCGGGCTGGCGGCTGGAGGCCATAGTGCCAGCGCCTCGCCTGTTTGCCGGGCAAGCACCCGAGGCGGGTTTGCGCCTGAGCGAATGCCAGTGGCCGGACGGGCAAGTACAGACAATAGTTGCTGCTGCGGACCAGGAACCCCAACTGATGGAACCTGCACTGGTTGGTTTCTGGTTACAGCGTCGATTGCATGCCGAGCCCGAATTGGCAATTGAATTGGCTGGTCTGTCAGCGGAGCAATTTAACCTTGAAGCGGGGGGGCTGGTCAGTGAGCAGCCTGCCGATACCCAGGACTGGTCAGCTCTGTTACGACGGCTAATGGTGAGTAACCCTCCCTGCAACCTGCTGACCGGTCCTTATGCGGCCAGTATGGCCGCGCCGCCATGGCGAAAGCTGCGCCCGGTGATGGGCTTGGCAGCTGCTGTGGTGGTACTGGCACTGGGTCAGGTAGCCCTTGAATGGCGCGCCCTGGACCGTGAACGTGAACGGTTGCAAGTACAGATGCTGCAGATATTCTCCAATTCGTTGCCGACGACGCCTCCAGTGGATCCGGTAGAGCAATTCCGTGCCGCCTTGAGTGGTGGAGCCGCCAGCGCTGGCGGGCCCAGCATGGGGCCTTTGATGCATGATGTGTTGCAGGTGGTCAAAGCGCATGAAGAGGCTGAGGTGGTCAGTTTACGCGGGACGTTGAGCGGGGTTGATCTCGAATTGAAAGTAGCCTCATTCGCCGAGCTGGAAAGCATTCGCGCTGCGCTGGGTGAAAAAGCCGGAATCAGTGAAAGCTTGCAGGGAGCTGATTCCACCAGCGACGGGGTCAGTGCCCGCTTGCGTGTGCAAAGGAGTGAGTCATGAATGTCTGGTGGGCGGGGCTGGCGCCTCGCGAACGGATTATTGTTATCGCTGGCCTGGTTGTTCTGGCCGTCATGGTGCTTTGGCTTATGGTCTGGGAACCATTGAGCAACAAGCGTAGCAATTTAAAGGCGCAAGTCAGCAGCTTGTCGACTGATGTGGCCTGGATGCAGCAACAGGCAGATCAGGTGCGGCGGCGGTCCAATATGCAGCAAGGTAGTCGGGCACGCGAGAGTAACGGTTCGGTACTGACTCTGGTGGAAGTGTCGGCCAATGCTGCCGGCATTCGCCAGCCACTGGAGCGGGTGCAGCCAGAATCCGAAGGTGCCCGGCTGTGGTTTGATGGTGTCGGCTTTGATGCCCTGGTTGGCTGGCTGGGTGAGCTTGAACGCCGCCATGGGTTGCAGATAAGCCAACTGTCTGTCGATGTCAGCGGTGAGACGGGCAAGGTCTCGGCTCGTGTTCTGGTGGAGCCACAGCAATGAAGGCACCCGGTATCAAGCTTATTCTCTGGTTGTCGCTGGCTCTTTATCTGTTGGCGCTGGTCTGGCAGTTGCCGGCCAGTGTGGTATGGAAGCGCGTGTCTCCCAGCTTACCCGCCGAGGTCGAGTTGTCTGGCCTGAGTGGCACATTATGGCGCGGGCAGGTTGCCAGTATGACTGTTGATCGAGTGGATCAGGGCGGGCTGCAATGGGACTGGCGACCTGCAGGCCTGTTGCGTGGCAATATTGGCCTCGATCTGGTCTGGCAGCCGCGTAATGGCCAGGTCAACGCCAATTTGTTGATAGGCGCTCGGCGCATTCTATTGCAGGATGTGCGCGGTGAACTCAATGCGGCCACCATGGCCGAACTGAACCGTGCCCCCTTTATTCTGGCGGGCAGTTGGCTGCTTGATGTGCCGCGACTTGAACTGGTTGATATGGATCAGGTGGTCGCCGCCGAGGGCCGACTGATTTGGCAGGGTGCCGCCGGAGGCTTGCCACAACCCTTGGCACTGGGTGATTTAAGTGCCAGTCTGGGGCACAACGATGGCTGGATGACCTTGGATCTGGATGATCAGGGTGGGCCCTTGGGGCTTCAGGGAAATGCCCGTTGGCGACCCGGCCAACCGATGCATCTTGATACACGCCTGCAGGCAAGACCCGATGCCGAACCCGGTCTGGTTGCTGGTTTGCAGATGCTCGGCCAGCCGGATGCCCAGGGCTGGATTCACTGGCAGGCCCAATTGCAGTAAGGATGATTGATGAAACAACTTTGGTGGATAGTGGCTGTTGGCGTACTGGCAGGTTGTGCCAGCACGGGTGGTAGTCCGAAGGTCAATCAGGAGCAAGCGACTGAAGCGCGAGCCAAGTTGAGTATGGGCGTTTGTGACCGGCCTCTGGCCGATCAGGTAAGGCGTTCGCGTGATCCCCAGCTGCACCAGGAGGCAGCCTTTGCCTGCTTGCAGCAGGCCAATCTGGCGCTGACCGAGCGCCTGCTCCAGGGGTTTCGTGACGACTTTGATGATGTCGACCATGCTGACTACAGCGAATACCTCTGGGCGCTGGCCGGCGTGCTGCGTTTCGAGCTGGAACAAGGGGATGATCGTCAGCGACTGGAGACGGGTCGTGATGCGCATGCGCGGCTGGTGCGCTTTGTTCGTAATTATCCCGAATCAAGCTATCGCCAGAACGTAGCGCCTCGTCTGGAAGAAATCCATGAAGGCATGGCGCGCTCGGAGTATCGTCTGGCCCGCTTCAGTGCCGATAGTGGCGACATGGTCGAAGCCAGGACGCGCATGGAGTATGTTGTCAGCGCTTATCCGCGCAGCTCGGCCGCTGCCGATGCCAGAGTCTGGCTGGAGCGCCAGAACGGGGCAAGCTGAAGGCCAAAACAGGGCTGAACGACTATTCATGCGCGCAAGCTGTGCACAGGCTGGTGATTCCATAAAGAAACAGCTGAAATACCTGTTGGGCTGGTGCTTTTTTAGTGATTAACCTTAAGCCATTGATTTTAAAGTAATTTTAATTGATTAAAATTTAATCAATCTGAGTCGCAGCCCCATGATATGTAGCTTGTGTGGCAGTTCAACAGCGCTTTCCACAAGCTTATCCACAGATATTGTGGATAGCTTGCGGTTAGACCCGGGTCAGATACCCTGAGGTTCATCTTCGCCACCAAAGGCAGTACCCAGCAGGGGTAAAAGACTTTCCAGCGTAGCGGCCATGATGGCAAAACTCGCATCGAGCTGAGAGGCCTTATCATCCCCGGCTGCTTCATCAGCGGCATCGAGCAGCACATCCTCAAAACGCAGGCGCTTGACTGTCAGCTTGTCATCCAGGGTAAAGCTCAGTTTTTCCTCCCACTGCAGGGCTAGCTGGCATACCTGTTTGCCAGCCGTCAGGTGTTGCTGAATCTCGTCACTGGACAGGTCCTGGCGCTTGCAGCGGATTACGCCACCATCCTCATGGGTATCCTTCAGTTCGCATTCATCGCCGATAACCAGTTGCTCCGGAGCTGTACCCTGACGGACCCAATCTGTCATGCAGGCAGCGGGGGCAATTTTGACGGTAAGCGGCCGCACGGGAAGGCTGCCGGTACTTTCGCGCAGCAAGTTGAGCAGGTCTTCGGCGGTTTTAAGACTGGCACTGTCGACTGCGAGCCAGCCGTTCGCTGGTGATATACAGGCAAGGGTGGTGCGATTGCGGGTAAAGGCGCGCGGCAACAACGACTGGACAATATCGTCCTTGAGCGTGTCTCGCTCCTTGCGATAGACCTTGCGCGCGTCACGTGCTTCGATTTCTTCAACCTTTTCGGTGAGTGCATCCTTGATCACGCTGCTGGGTAGAATGCGCTCTTCCTTGCGCATGGCGATCAACCAGATGCCTTCAGCAACTTGCAGGCGGTTTTCCGAGTGGCGACCAAAGGGTGAAGTCCAACCGAGAGTCAGTTGCTCCTGGCTGCCGCAGGGACGGGCAGGGCGCTCGTCAAGCGCCGCGAGCAACTGCTCTTCAGAAAAGGGTACAGCTTGATTGAAACGGTAGAACAGCACGTTGCGAAACCACATGAAGCATTCCTTGTTGCGTAGTGAAAATAGCTGAAAGGGTGCTGCCGGAGAGCGGCAGGGCAGCAAATAGTGCCTGACTCGCCGCCCGCTCGCCAGTCTTTGGGCGGAATACCCATAGCGGACGGCAGGCTGCTGGCAAGATTTGCAGTGTTGGGGTAAGGCATTGAAATACACCTGAAAAAAATTTGAAAAAGGTATTGCCAGAGAAGTAAAAGGTGCCCATAATGCGCCCCACTTCGAGAGCAAATGGGTGATTAGCTCAGCTGGGAGAGCATCTGCCTTACAAGCAGAGGGTCGGCGGTTCGATC
>SKFV01000089.1 GCA_007117785.1 Pseudomonas sp. | reverse complement strand
TGTCCGGTTTGAAAGGAGTTTGTAGAATTGTATCTGCCTGCAATACCTGCTGCTGATGATATCTGGTTGAACGTGCTGGCTTTTTTCTGGCTGGTTATTTGCTGGGTAGGCTACACCCATTACGCCGACTACAAGGCTAAACATACGGCCTGCCTGTCCAGCATACTGCACCTGTACCGACTGGACTGGATGAATCGTTTGCTGTTGCGTGATCAACGCATTGCCGATGCCAGCGTGGTGGGTAACCTGGAGCGCAATACTGCCTTTTTTGCTTCCAGTACCCTGCTGATTCTGGCGGGTCTGCTGGCGGTACTCGGGGCGGGGGAGCGTGCACAGAGTCTGCTGCAAGGGCTTCCTTTTGTGGCCAGCGTGAGCCGCGAGGTATCCGAGCTTAAACTGCTGGTTCTGGTGGGGATTTTTGTCTACGCCTTCTTTACCTTTTCCTGGGGAATGCGGCAGTACAATTTTGCTTCGGTACTGGTCGGCTCGGCGCCCATTGTCGGCGAAAAGAGCGTCAGCGAAGCAGAGCGCAAGGCCTATGCAGTTCGGGGTGCTCGCGTACTGTCGATGGCGGCGCATGAGTTCAACCTGGGCTTGCGCGCCTATTACTTCGCCCTGGCCACGCTAAGCTGGTTTATCAATCCATGGATTTTCATTCTGGTGACCACTGGCGTGGTTGGTGTACTGTACCGCCGGGAATTCCACTCCGACGTACTGCGGGCAATGCTGTATACGCCGACCCTGTCGGCTGACAATCATAACAAGGAGTCTGTCTGATGAATTTACCCCTCTGGTGTCTGTTTATCGCTGCTTTATTACTGGTGGTTACCAAAGCGCCAGTGGCTATCGCCATGGCCCGTGAAGGTAAGAAAGGGTATGACAACCGTCACCCGCGCGCGCAACAAGCAGCTCTGACGGGTTGGGGTGCGCGCGCCATGGCTGCGCATGCCAATCACTTTGAGGCTTTTCCGGTGTTTGCTGCCGGGGTATTGGTGGCCCAGGTTACGGGCAGCGCGGGTACGTTGATAAACACCCTGGCAGTGCTGTTCATCCTTGCCAGGATCGGCTATACGGTGCTGTATATCAAAGATGTACACCTGATGCGCAGTGTGGTTTGGGGGGTAGGTTTTGTTAGTTCGGTTTTATTACTGCTGAGCCCGCTGTTGGGTTGATCAAGTCCTGGCCGAGGGGTGCTCTCGGCCAGGTAATGCAGTTTTACTCGTCGTCAGACATGGCTTCACGGGCACGCTCTGCCTGCTCATCCATGTAATCAGCGGTGCTGTCATAGGCGTCGCCCATGGTTTCACCAGCCGATTCGGCACTTTCTTCAATGCGATCACCGGTAGTGCGCTCATTGCCGGTTGCTTCGCGGACGCTCTCTTCAGTTGCTTCGGCAGCATCGGATGCGGCATCGCCGACACTTTCAGCCGCGTCAGACATGGATTCAGCAGCGGACTCCATATGGTCTTCCGGTTCCGGCTCACTCGAGCAAGCGGCCAACAAGCCAAGACTCGCCAGTAGTGCAGTAGTAGCAACAAACTTTTTCATTGAGAACTCCTTGGTTGTGCTGTGAAATGGGCTCTTTCGATCCTGCGGCCCGTGATCAGAATAGAGCCGTGTCGATCATAAAAGCAAACCCGAATGCTTGCAGACAAGGTAACATATGCGGTTATAGGTTCATTTCAGGTGTTTTTGCATGAGTTCTATTGCCGAACGAGCAAACAATTTTTTATCTATTCTGCGCCATTGTCAGGAACTGGGTATGTCGGTCGAGCAGGCCAACGAGCAAGGTCTGATTCTCAAACTACCCTATTCGGATGCTATCGTCGGTAATCCCTTTACTGGGGTAGTGCATGGCGGAGCTATTACCACCCTGATGGATACCTGTTGCGGCATCTCGACCGTATGCTATCTGCCGGAGTTCGAAATCTGCCCGACCCTGGACCTGCGTATTGATTACATGCATCCGGCTGAACCGCACAAGCCGATTTATGGCTTTGCCGAGTGTTACCGCTTGACTGCAGCGGTGATTTTTACCCGTGGCGTGGCGTACCAGGACAATCGTGATGAGCCGATCGCCCATGTGGTGGGTGCCTTTATGCGGCTGGGCAAGCCCGGAATAACGCCTGGCGCTACCAGGCCAGATGGGGGTGCAGCATGAGTAGCCAGCAGATCGAACAATTGCTGCGCGAAGCGCATGCCAGCGGTAATTACGCGCCGGTGATCGAGTTGATTCCCTATGCGCGAACAATCGGTATCAAGGTCATGCGTTTGGGTGAGGAGGTGGTTTTTCACCTGCCGACTTCACCGAACAATATCGGCAATCCGGTGCTCCCGGCCATTCACGGTGGTGTGATTGCCGGTTTTATGGAGCAGGCTGCATGGCTCCATCTGATGGTATTTATGGGCAGTCAGAACTTTCCCAAGATCATTGATTTTTCTATCGATTATTTGCGGGCAGGGCTGGATCGGGATACCTATGCGACCTGTCAGGTCTGGCGTCAGGGGCGGCGAGTGGGTAATGTGGCAGTAACGGCTTGGCAAACGCGTTCGGAAGAACCCATCGCGACTGCGCGGGCTCACTTCAAGCTAGACTGAAACAGGAGTCCGGCCGAGATGGATGCTCTGCTGATTGTCTTCGGGATACTGTTGTTGGTGTGTGGCTGGTTATGCCTGGCAGTGACCGCCTGGCGGCAGTCGCTGGGGCACTTCTTCGCTGCCCTCTTTGCCGCGCCAGTGCTCTTACTGGTGCGTGGGCGAGGCTTTGCAATCTGGCCCAGAGTATTGTTGCTGGCTGGTATTGTGTTGCTAGCGAGCGGTCTCTGGTGGTTGCAGGAGCAGCAACCTGAACGTTTTGATGTGCTGATCGGTGGCCATTGGCAGGCCTCTGAGACCAGTGCAGATGCTGCTTTGCATGGTCATCTGATGGGTCAGGTTTTCCGTCCAACCCAAGTGTTCTGGGCGGGTCAGGATCTGGTCCTCGAGGAACGCGATGCACATCGCCTGCGGCGTTCGTTACGCTTGCGTTTCAGTTCGTTCGAGCAACTTCCTGAGGCCGGACTGCAGTGGTTGCCGGGCGATGACGGTCCCTGGCCAGAGGTCGTTATGCAATGGCATGACGGCGCCTTGTCTGCGCCTGGCTGGCGTCAGGTCAATGACCCTTTTACCCTGATTATTACTCCGCAGGGCCGCAATCATGAACGCCTCTCGCTGGACTTGCGTTTACCGGCCAGCTACCAGACCTCGGTACGCGGTAGTGTGACGCTGGAGCAGTCGCCTGAGTGGCTCAAGCCCACCTCGGATCGTACCCTGACGGAGTCTGTAACCCCAGTGACGGATACGGTTGTATCAGAGCCGGCTAATTCCACGACTAGAGACTGGCAATTGCTTAGCGTAATGGCGCTGGTTGAACAGCCAGCAGCCTACCTGGGCCAGGAAGTGCGTCTGGTGACCTGGACCGGACGTACCCATCAGGGCCGCTTGCAACGCATCAGCGATAGTCAGCGTCTGGTTTTGTTACAGAACCATGGTGCCAATCAGGTGGAGCTGCATTTCAACCCGCTTGATGTACGCAGCATTGAAGCGCGCCCCTTGAAATAATACTGATTGTCCCCATTTACCACCCAAGCGTGCAGCCTTGCTGGTCAAGGTTTGCCGGATAATAATGCCGCTTCGGCGGCCCTTGGGACTGATGGAGACACTGACGCCATGACCGTGGAAACGCAAAAGGAAACGCTGGGTTTTCAGACTGAAGTGAAGCAGCTTCTGCACCTGATGATCCACTCGATGTATTCAAACAAGGAAATCTTTCTACGCGAATTGATTTCCAACGCCTCGGATGCCTCTGACAAGCTCCGTTTTGAAGCCATTGCCCAGCCTGAATTGCTGGAAAACAATCCAGACCTGCGTATTCGTTTAAGCGCTGATGAAACCGCCAAGACCTTAACGATTGAAGATAACGGCATTGGTATGACGCGCGCCGAGGTGATTGAAAACCTGGGCACCATCGCCAAATCCGGCACTGCTGCTTTCATGCAACAATTGAGCGGTGATCAGAAAAAGGATGCCAGCCTGATCGGTCAGTTTGGCGTCGGTTTCTATAGCGCTTTTATTGTCGCCGACAAGGTAGAAGTCTTTACTCGCCGTGCTGGGGTGGATGCTGCAGAAGGGGTGCACTGGGAGTCAGCTGGTGAGGGCGAGTTCAATATCGCCACCATCAATAAGCCGGAGCGCGGTACCCGTATCGTCCTGCATCTGAAAGCCGCCGAAAGCGAATTTGCCGATGGCTGGCGCCTGCGCAATATCGTCAAGAAGTATTCAGATCATATCTCCCTGCCGATCGAACTGCCCAAGCAACACATGGGCGAGGAAGCGGACAAGCCGGCCGAGCTGGAGTGGGAAAGCGTCAACCGCGCTAGCGCGCTGTGGACCCGTGCGCGCACCGAGGTGGCGGATGAGGAGTACCAGGAGTTCTACAAGCATGTAGCGCATGACTTCGAGAACCCGCTGAGCTGGAGCAATAACAAGGTTGAAGGCAAGCTGGAGTACACCAGCTTGCTCTATGTACCGGGCCGGGCGCCTTTTGACTTGTATCAGCGTGAAGCGCCGCGTGGTCTGAAACTCTATGTGCAGCGCGTATTTATCATGGATGATGCTGAGCAATTCCTGCCGCTGTATCTGCGCTTCGTCAAAGGTGTGGTCGATTCCAACGATCTGTCGCTCAACGTCTCGCGGGAAATTCTGCAGAAAGATCCGGCCATCGACAGCATGAAGTCAGCGCTGACCAAGCGCGTGCTGGATATGTTGGAGAAACTGGCGAAGAAGAAACCGGACGATTACGCCACCTTCTGGAAAGAGTTTGGCAGTGTATTGAAAGAAGGGCCGGCAGAAGACTTCGGCAACCGCGAGAAAATTGCTGCGTTGTTACGTTTTGCCTCCACGGCACAAACTGATGAAAGCGAAGTAGTTGGTCTGGACGCTTACCTTGAGCGCATGGTGGAAGGCCAGGACAAGATCTACTATCTGACCGGTGAGCGTTATAGCCAGGTCAAAAACAGCCCGCACCTGGAGATCTTCCGCAAGAAGGGTATCGAGGTTCTGTTGCTGACCGACCGGATTGATGAGTGGCTGATGAGCCACCTCAACGAGTACCAGGGCAAGCAGTTTGTCGATATCGCGCGTGGTGATCTGGACCTGGGTCAACTGGAAGGCGATGACGACAAACAGGCACAGGAAGAAGCCGCCAAGGCAAAGCAGGATCTGGTCAAGCGTA
>SKFV01000119.1 GCA_007117785.1 Pseudomonas sp. | reverse complement strand
GGGGGCCTCCCCGGCTGTGCTTATGCCGGCGCTTGCCGTGTTGCGCTCGGCTAACCGCCTGGCCGAGCGCGAGTGCTATAAAGTCACTTGTCTGACGCTCGATGAACACCCCATAGTTACCCCGGAAGGCCTGCTATGGCCGGCCAATTCCCTGCGTGAACAGACACAGGAATTGTCGTCCTTGTGGTTGGTGGCGGATGCTGATCAGTTGCCTGCCCAAATTCCTGGCTGGCTAGCGCCTTTGTTGCGTCAATGGTTGTTGGATGGGGTCGAGCTGGGGGCGATCGAGGCGGGCGTATTTCCGCTGGCCATGACCGGCATGCTGGATGGTTGCCGTTGCGCCGTGCATTGGCGCATGCTGGACGAATTTCGTGAACGCTTTCCGGCGGTGGAGGCGACCAGCCAGTTGTTTGTTGAGGATCGCAAAAGGATCACCAGCAGTGGCCTGCAGGCGACTGTGGATCTGTTTCTCAATCATCTGGTAGAACAGCAGGGGCAAGACCTGGCGGCGTTGGTGGCTGAGGATCTGACCCTCGAACGCACGCGAGACGCAACCGAGAAACAGCGCGTGCCCTTGCGCAACCGGCTGGGTAGCAGCCATCCGAAGCTGACCCAGGCGGTCATTCTGATGGAAGCCAATATTGAAGAACCCTTGACCACTGACGAGATCGCCAATCACGTCTGTGTGTCGCGGCGGCAACTGGAGCGGATCTTTCGCCAGTATCTGGACAGTGTGCCATCACAGTATTATCTCGAGATGCGCCTTAACCGTGCGCGACAGATGTTACTGCAAACCAGCAAGTCGATCATCCAGATTGGCCTGTCCTGCGGGTTTTCGTCGGGTCCGCATTTTTCCAGCGCCTATCGCAACTTTTTTGGTATTACCCCGCGTGAGGACCGCAATCGGCGGCGCGCACAACAGCAGGATGCTACTGTTTAAACAACGTCCACATAAGGTAGCCAGAGGAGAGCTTTACCATGTCGCAGTCAATACAGGTCGGCCGGTCGGACTATGATCGGGTCATGATGCCCAACTACGCACCGGTGCAGATGATCCCGGTGCGTGGTGAAGGCTCGCGCCTGTGGGACCAGCAAGGCCGCGAGTATATTGACCTGGCCGGCGGTATCGCGGTCAACGCGCTGGGTCACGCGCATCCGCAACTGGTGGAAGCGCTGACTACCCAGGCGGGCCTGCTCTGGCATGTGTCGAATATTCTGACCAACGAGCCAGCGCTGCGTCTGGCGCACAAATTGGCGGCAGCAACTTTTGCCGACAAGGTGTTCTTTGCCAACTCAGGCGCCGAAGCCAACGAGGCTGCCTTCAAGCTGGCCCGGCGCTGGGCGCACAACACCCATGGTGCGGACAAGCACGAGATCATCGCCTGCACCAACAGCTTTCATGGCCGTACGCTCTTTACGGTCAGTGTCGGCGGCCAGCCGAAGTATTCCCAGGGGTTTGGACCGGCTCTGCAGGGCATCACCCATGTGCCCTTCAACGATACCGACGCGCTGCGTAAAGCGGTGTCCGCGCGCACCTGCGCCGTGGTGATCGAACCGATTCAGGGGGAGGGCGGGGTGATTCCTGCCGATCCGGCCTATTTGCAGGCGGCGCGAGAACTCTGTGATGCTCATCAGGCTTTGTTGCTGTTCGATGAAGTGCAAAGCGGCATGGGACGTACCGGCAGTCTGTATGCCTACATGCAAGGTGATGTCGTGCCGGACATTCTTACCACGGCGAAAAGTCTGGGTGGCGGCTTTCCGATTGCCGCCATGCTGGCTACCGCTGAGGTGGCCAGTCATCTGGAGGTGGGCACCCACGGCAGTACCTATGGTGGCAATCCACTGGGCTGTGCCGTGGCCGAGCGGGTGCTGGATATTGTCAATACGCCTGAAGTGCTGGCGGGTGTTGCCGAGCGTGAGCAGCAACTGCGTGAGGGCCTGCTGGCGCTGGCTGAACGTTATGGTGTCTTTGCCAGTGTACGCGGGCGCGGCCTGTTGCTCGGTGCAGTATTGAGCGAGGCCTGGCAAGGCCGCGCCAAGGATGTGCAGGCGACCGCTGAACGTCATGGCTTGTTGGTACTGCAGGCTGGGCCGAATGTCATGCGGATTGCGCCGAGTCTGGTGATTCCGCAAGCGGACATCACCGAAGCGCTGGCGCGGCTGGATCAGGCGCTGGCCGAGCTGGTTGGTTAAGGCGGATTTGCGCATGCTGTTGCAACGACTTTGCCGCC
Source organism: Pseudomonas sp. (assembly GCA_007117785.1). Lineage (GTDB taxonomy): Bacteria > Pseudomonadota > Gammaproteobacteria > Pseudomonadales > Pseudomonadaceae > Halopseudomonas. Next base: position 3,072 of record SKFV01000119.1, on the reverse strand, counting down.
GTCAGGACATGGGCCGTATCCAACGCCTGGTCACCGCGACCAAGGCGGGGACTGCTGCCGTGCCTGCCGCCGAGCAACGTCTGGCAGAGCTGATTGAGGGCTCGGAGGCGGCCATGCTCGAAGGGGTGACCTTCAGCGGTGAAGAACGCTACTTTTTTGTCCTGGAGGACAGCGACAGTGGTGAGCTGGTCGGTTGCAGCAGTATTGTGACCGCGGCCGGTTTCAGTCAGCCCTTTTATACCTTCCGCAATGAAGTTTTTCTGCACGCTTCGCGGGAGCTGGGCCTGCATAACCGGATTCATGTGTTGTCCCTGTGCCACGATCTGACCGGCCACAGCCTGCTGTCCGGCCTGTATCAGTTGCCGGGTCAGGCGTCATCGGTATTGGCGTTGAATGCCCTCGGACGCCTGGTTTTCATGGCCAGCCACCCGGACCGCTTTGCCGAGTCGGTAGCGGTGGAAGTGGCCGGCATCAGCGATGGTCACAACGCCCCGTTCTGGGATGCGGTCGGGCGTCACTTCTTTGCCGTCGATTACAGTGAAGCCGAGCAGATCGGCCTGCTGCGTGGGCGCAGCTTTCTGGCGGAACTGATGCCGGGTTACCCTATCTATGTGCCCATGCTGTCGGATGCCGCCCAGGAAGTCATCGGCCAGGTCAATCCTGCCTCGGAGGCGGTGTTTGAGCTGCTGCTGGAACAGGGCTTTGAAACCGACAACTACGTGGATATTTTTGATGGCGGCCCGGTTCTGCATGCCCGCAGTAACAGTCTGCGGGCAGTGGCTACCAGTCAGGTTGCCTGTGCCGATGTGGTTGCCGAGGTGGCGCCGGGTCGGCAGCGCTGGCTGGTCAGTAATCAGTTGGTTGCAGATTACCGCGCAGCGGTACTCAATGTTGATTGGCAGCCGGGTCAGATGCTGACACTTGACCCCGAGCAGGCTGAGCTGCTCAAGGTGCGTAATGGTGATGCACTGCGCCTGTTGGAGGTGAACTGAAATGCTGGTGCGCGCGGCAACACCGGATGATCTGGCAGGCTTGCTGGCGTTTGCCGAGCGAGCAGGTACCGGCCTGACCAGTCTGCCAGCCAACAAGGAACACTTGGCCGAGCGCTTGCAGCGCGTAGCCCGGAGCTTTGCCGGCGAGGCTGAACCGGCCGAGGCGGATTACCTGTTTTTGCTGGAGGATGATAACGGTGATGTGCTGGGTACCAGTGCCTTGCTGGCCGCTGCCGGCTTGCGTGAACCCTGGTACAGCTATCGCGTGGGTTTGACCGTATCAGCCAGCAGCGAAATGCAGGTGTATCGTCAACATCCGACCCTGTTTCTGGTCAATGACCTGACCGGCAGCACGGCCCTGTGTTCACTCTTTCTGCCGCCGCCACACCGTTCGGCTCGCACCGGGCGCTTGCTGTCCAAATCCCGTTTGCTGTTCATGGCCGAGTTTGCTGCCGAGTTTGCCCCCCGGGCGATCTGCGAAATTCGTGGTATGAGTGATGCTGAAGGTCGCTCGCCGTTCTGGGATAGTCTGGGTCGGCATTTTTTCAAGATGGAATTTGCCCGTGCCGACTACCTGACCGGGATCGGCAGCAAGGCATTTATTGCTGAAATGATGCCCAAGTTTCCCCTCTACGCCTGCTTTCTCAGTGACGCCGCTCGCGCGGCGATTGGTCAGGTGCACCCGCAATCAGTTCCCGGTCTGGCGATGCTGCAGGAGGAGGGTTTCAGCTATCAGGGGTATGTCGATATCTTTGATGGCGGTGCCACGGTCGAAGCACCGATACAGCAGGTACGTTCAATTCGTGACAGTCAGGTCCTGCTGCTGGCCATAGGCACACCCGGCGAGCAGGCGCAGGATTATCTGATTCACAACCGCGGCCGGGCCGATTGCCGGATGACGGTGGGGGCCGGCCGAGTTGCCACCGGCACCCTGATTGTCGCCAAAGAAACCGCACAACGCCTGCGACTGCGCGCAGGGATGCCAGTGCGTGCGGTGCCTCTGGCCCCCATAGCCGATGCTGACCCCTATGCAGGTGACTCGGCCTGGCCGGTCATTTAAGCCAGTTGCATGTATGCGGCGACATAAGTGGATACAGCCCTGACATGGTGGCGGCGGACTGCTGCTCCTATACTTTCCATTACTTTTCTTGAGGGCAGGCATATGCGGCGGTCAATTGCGGGTACGGTTCTGTTTCTGCTTGTCGGTCATGCCTGGGCCGAATGCCCGGAAATATTGCAGCATGAATTGCAGGCCTTGCGTTCCAATGATCAGGTCAACCTGTGTGAGCGCTATGCGGGCAAACCCTTGCTGGTCGTCAACACCGCCAGTTTCTGCGGCTTCACCGGCCAGTTTGCCGGTTTGCAAACCCTGTATGAATCCTATGCCGACCAAGGGCTGGCCATCCTCGGCGTCCCCTCCAACGACTTCCGGCAGGAAGCCCGTGACCAAGAGGCTATCGCCGATGTCTGTTACGTCAATTATGGCGTGACCTTTCAGATGACCGAGCCACTGGCGCTGACCGGCCCGGGCGCACATCCCTTTTACCGTCAACTTATCAGTGCTGCTGGCGAAGAGCCGGGCTGGAACTTCCACAAGTACCTGCTGGATGCCGAAGGAGACCTTGTCGGTAGCTTCCCAAGTCGGGTAACGCCTGAATCCGCTACCCTTCGCCAGGCGATTGAGCAGGTTTTGACCCCTTAATCTGATCTGCCAACTGCTATTCTTGTTTTGTTAATCTCGTTGATAGACAGTTTCAACCTGTGGGCTGGTGCATACCGTGCTGCAATGTCTATATAATGCCCGCCTTTGCCTGATTTTCAGGCAGGTTCAACTATCTGTGGTAGGGGAGTTATGAAAAGCGCTGAAATCCGTGAAGCCTTCCTCCGTTTCTTCGAGCAGCAGGGGCACAGCCGTGTTGCCTCCAGTTCGCTGATTCCGGTCGACGACCCGACCCTGCTGTTTACCAATGCTGGCATGAATCAGTTCAAGGACTGTTTTCTCGGTCTCGAACAACGTGATTACACCCGGGCGGCCAGTAGCCAGAAGTGTGTGCGCGCCGGTGGCAAGCACAATGATCTG
>SKFV01000187.1 GCA_007117785.1 Pseudomonas sp. | reverse complement strand
TCCACGGTTTCCTCGAACAGCGGGATGGCAACATCGACGCCCATGTCTTTCAGGGTCTGAGCAATCTCCATTGAGCGATCATTCAGGCGCTCGAAATTCCACGGTACGTAGGGGATCTTGTGGTTTTCGCAATATTCCTGTGCCCAGTCAGGCGCGACAACGACATAGCGGCGGTCGAATTTTTCGGCGGCTTCAACGGCGTTTGGCGCCCAGCCGAGGAGGGCGATATAGCCCTTGTTGGAATCTTTCTGCATGTGTTGCCTCCAGATGGTGGCGAATGGGATCATGCGCGTTGCCGCAAAAGGCAATAACAGGGGGGCGTCACCGGGCAAGGCTGGCTGAAAAGCTTTGGATCAGTCAGCGGGCCCAAAGTAGCCGAACCCCTGATAAGAAGCGAGATATGCGCTGAAACGATAGCGACATGACCGCGAATAGACGGCAGTTAGTATACACGATGGCGGCCTTTTCGGCTAATCACTGTCCCGTGAGCCTGTTTCAGTCACCTTCAGGAAAGCGCTGATGACCCCCGCGATAGCCGCGGCTGACAAAGCCGGTATTGAGTATCGTACTCATAGTTACCCACATGACCCGGATGCTGACTCCTACGGGTTGGAAGCGGCGGAAAAGCTGCAGTTGGACCCCGCTCAGGTGTTCAAGACCCTGATTGTCAAACTGGATGGCAAGCAGTTGGTCACTGCCATTTTGCCAGTCAGCTGTCGGCTTAATCTCAAGCGATTGGCAAAAGCGGCGGGTGGCAAGAAAGCTGACATGGCGCCGCCAGCCGAGGTAATGCGCAGCAGTGGCTATGTGCTGGGTGGTGTCAGCCCACTGGGGCAGAAACGCGCGCTGCCAACGGTCATTCACCAGAGCGCCAGCGATTGTCCCCGGGTGTATGTGAGTGCCGGGCGGCGTGGGCTGGAAATCGCCTTGATTCCTGATGATTTGCTGCGTTTGACGCAAGGCGTGTGGGCGGATATTGCAGATTAGTGTGTAGCCATTATTGATCTTTCAGGCTTGCATCAGTGAATACTACGGTTATTATTGAGCCTATGACTACGACACAGCCCCACACTCGCCCAGAATCAATTGTCCGGATGCAACCGGTGGCAGTTGCAGCCCTGTGGGCCTGGTTTGGCTTTGGCTTTTATTATCGCCAGAGTTCGGGCCGCCTGTGTTTTAGTTAACCCTGTTTGACAGGATGGCAGCCCGGACTAACCAGGCTGCCACCGGAGTGAAAAAGCCCCGACTGGTAGCCCAGCCGGGGCTTTTTGATGTTCGGACCCAAGGATAAACACATGACCGCAATAACCGCATCAGCAGTGCAGACCAGTTCTGTCAGCGCTACCCAGCCTGCGCCCGAACCGGCGCGAACGAGCCAGCCACTACCCAGCGCGGGACAGGTGCGCAAGCATCTGCCCTTGATGCCGGCACTGGCCGCACAGATCCGCCAGCAGCGCCAGCAGGTACGCGATATTTTGCATGGCCGGGATAATCGGCTATTGATAGTCGTCGGACCCTGTTCGATTCATGACGAGTACGCCGCATTGACCTATGCCGAGCGCTTGGCCGTTGTCGCGCAGGAGGTTGACGACGAGGTGTTGCTGGTGATGCGCGCCTATGTGGAAAAGCCACGGACCACCTTCGGCTGGAAAGGCCTGCTGTACGATCCTGAACGCAATGGCAGTGGTGATATGGCCCAGGGTGTGCAGCGGTCACGGCAATTGATGCTGGAGCTGGCCGCCATGGGCTTGCCGGTGGCAACCGAGGCGTTGAATCCGCTGGCCATGCACTACCTGGATGACCTGGTCAGCTGGACGGCAGTGGGTGCGCGCACGACGGAATCACAGATTCACCGGGAAATGGTCAGTGGCTTGCCGATGCCGACCGGCTTCAAGAATGGTACCGATGGCAGCGTGCAGACCGCGATACATGCCATGCAGTCTGCGGCTCACAGCCACCACCATCTGGGGCTGTGCGATCAGGGCTCGCCAGCAATGGTACAGACCCCGGGGAACCCGGATACGCATCTGGTTCTGCGCGGTGGCCGCGGGATAACCAACTACGATGCCGACAGTATCAATGCAGCGGTTGGCGCGCTGGAGTCAGCCGGCGTGAATCCGGCGATCATGGTGGATTGCAGTCATGACAATGCGCAGAAGCAGCATCAGCGGCAGATGAGCATTTCCGGGCAGGTTGTTGCTCAGCGACGCACAGGTAATTCGGCGATTCGCGGTTTGATGCTGGAAAGTTTCTTGCAGCCGGGGCGGCAGAATGATGGCGGCGAGCTGATGTTTGGCTGCTCGCTGACCGACCCGTGCCTGGGGTGGGAGGATACCGCAGGGCTGATTCGTCAGTTGGCGGGGTAGGTGTTTGCCGGGCCGCGAGCGCGGCCCGGACAGACATCAGTGATTGGTTTCTGGCGCTTCCTGCTCACGCTTGTTATTGCGCTGTACCTGTTGCGACAGTTCGATGATTTGCTCGCGCATCCAGCGGTTGGCCGGGTCCTGATCCGTGCTTTCGTGCCAAAACAGGTGGGTTTCAATCGCCGGCACATCGGAAATCGGCAGGCTGACCCAGTGCAGGTTGTGACGGCGGGCGAAACGTTCGTGCACCGTCATCACCATGTCGGTGGATTCCAGTACCAGCGGCGCCATCTGGTAATGTTGTGAGCGCAGCATGACGCGGCGCTGCAGGCCCATCTTGCCCAGTGACAGGTCAACGTGGCCAAGGCCGTTGCGACGACTGGAAATATGAATATGTGATTGTGCCAGATACTCATCCAGACTGATGCTGTCCTTGTTCGCCAGCGGGTGATCCTTGCGCATGACGCAGACGTGGCGATCTTCAAAGAGTTTGACGTGACGAACCTGGGTGTCGGTATTCAGGGGGGCGTCGATGGCAAAGTCGAGCCGGCCAGCGGCCAGTTCCTTGGTGGTCTCCCGACGCTTGGTCAGGAAGCTGTCCAGGTTGATGCCGGGCGCCAGGCGACGGACCCGCGCTACCAAGTGCGGTAGGATGACGGCTTCGGTGAGGTCAGTCATGCTGATGCGGTAGGTTTTGGTCGCTTGCTCGGGCACAAAGCTGCGACTTTCCTGCACGGAAACGCGCAACAGCTGAAGGGCGTTGCGTACCGGGGTGATGATGTTCTGTGCCATCGGGGTGGGCACCATGCCCTGAGCCGTGCGCACAAACAGCGGGTCGTTGAAGGTTTCGCGCAGACGGGCGAGGGCGTTGCTGACCGCGGGCTGTGTGATACCGACAATCTGTCCGGCTCGGGTCAGGTTGGCCTCGGTATAGATAGCATCAAAGACAATAAACAGGTTGAGGTCAACTTTACTGAGGTTCATCGCAACTTCCTTAACGGGGTAGCAAGCGGCCAAGTATATATTGCTTATGAATCTTTATACACGTCAAAAATAGGTTAGATAAATCAAGGCGGCTGATCTAGAGTTTCTGCTGACGATGTCAATACACGTTTTACATTTGCAAGACACTCAAAAAAGGCGGTCATCATGGATTTCGGATATTCCCCCAAAGTAAAAGAACTGCGCGAGCGCGTTGATGCGTTCATGCAGGAGCATGTGTTCCCCAACGAACACGTGTTTGAGCAGCAGGTTGCCGAGGGTGACCGCTGGCAGCCCACTCCCATCGTGGAAGAGTTGAAGGAAAAGGCCAAGGCCGCTGGCCTGTGGAACCTCTTTCTGCCCGAGTCCGAGCTGGGCGCAGGCCTGACCAACGTTGAGTACGCGCCTCTGGCCGAGCTCATGGGTCGTTCGCACATCGGCTCTGAGGTCTTCAACTGCAGCGCGCCGGATACTGGCAATATGGAAGTACTGGTGCGTTACGGTACCGAAGAGCATAAAGAAAAGTGGCTCAAGCCACTGTTGGCTGGCGAGATCCGTTCCTGCTTCGGTATGACCGAGCCGGGTGTGGCGTCTTCTGACGCGACCAACATGCAGGCACGCGCTGTTCGCGAAGGCGATGAGTGGGTCATCAACGGCAGCAAGTGGTGGACCTCGGGTGCCTGTGATCCGCGCTGTAAGATCATGATTTTTATGGGTCTGACCAACCCGGATGCGCCACGTCACCAGCAACATTCCATGATTCTGGTGCCGATGGACGCGCCTGGCCTGAAAGTCGTTCGCCCGCTGCCAGTCTTCGGTTACGACGACGCGCCGCATGGGCACGCTGAAGTCACCTTCGAGAATGTTCGCGTGCCATATAGCAATGTACTGCTGGGTGAAGGCCGTGGTTTCGAGATTGCCCAGGGTCGCCTCGGGCCAGGTCGTATCCACCACTGCATGCGCTCAATCGGTTGTGCCGAGCGTGCACTGGAACTGATGTGCAAGCGTTCCACCGAGCGTGAAGCCTTTGGTCGTCCGCTGGCCCGTCTGGGTGGCAACATCGATCACATCGCCGATTCACGGATTGAAATCAATCAGGCACGTCTGCTGACGCTGAATGCGGCCTATATGATGGATACCGTAGGCAACAAGGTCGCGAAAAGCGAAATTGCCCAGATCAAGGTTGTGGCACCGAACGTGGCGCTGCGCGTGATCGACCGGGCGATTCAGATGCATGGTGGTGCCGGGGTATCGGAAGACTTCCCGCTGGCCTACATGTATGCCATGCAGCGCACCTTGCGTCTGGCTGATGGTCCGGATGAAGTGCACCGCGCTTCAATCGGCAAGATTGAGCTGGGTCGCATGTTGCCGCCTAGCCGCTGAGGCTGCCAGAAACGAAAAACCCGCTCCCGCTGAGCGGGTTTTTTGTGCGCGGGATTCAGAAAGCAGTGCAGGGAAGAAGGGCAGGCCGGAGCCGACTGCCCACAAGCGCGAGGTATTAGCGAGCGCGGTAGGTAATGCGACCCTTGGTCAGGTCGTAGGGGGTCAGTTCAACGCGTACCTTGTCGCCGGTGAGAATGCGGATGTAATTCTTGCGCATTTTGCCGGAGATATGAGCAGTCACGACATGGCCGTTTTCCAGCTCGACACGGAACATGGTGTTCGGCAGTGTGTCGATGATGGTGCCTTCCATTTCAATGCTGTCTTCTTTTGCCATTAAGCAGAAACCTCAAGTCAATTCAATCAAGTAGCGGGCTGAACCGGGCCGCTGTAATGGCCGCTGGCAGTCTTTACCCGCGAAAAAGGTGAGCAATTGTGCCTGAAAAGGCGCCGAGCGCCAAGTTTCAGCGGTAATTAATCTGTTAAATAGCGAGATTATGTGTCTGATATCAAGGTGGTTGCAGTGGCGCAGGTAACTTTGAAGGCTTGCTAGATGGCTATCCAGCGCTGATTGACCAGCATCTCCAGC
>SKFV01000207.1 GCA_007117785.1 Pseudomonas sp. | reverse complement strand
GACCCTTCCTCGGTGATTGCCGCCTGCGCTCGACTGGTCAAGCCGGGTGGCCAGGTCTTTTTCTCGACCATCAACCGCAACCCGAAATCCTTTGTCTTTGCCATTGTCGGAGCTGAATACATTCTGCGTCTACTACCCCGTGGCACCCATGAATACGCCAAATTCATTCGCCCGGCCGAACTGGGTAACTGGGCGCGCGAAGCCAGCCTGGACCTGCAGGACATCACCGGCCTGACCTACAACCCGCTGACCAAGGTCTACAAACTGGAAGCCAATGTCGACGTCAATTACATGATGCATTTCCAGCGGAGTCTCTGATTTATGCGGCGCGGCGTTCTTTTTGACCTCGACGGCACCCTGCTCGACACAGTGGAAGATTTCTACCGCATTATCGAGCAAATGCGCACTGAACGTGCAGCCCCCGAGGCCCCGGCGCAACTGATTCGCCAGCAGGTATCCAATGGCTCGGTCGGCATGCTTTGCGCGGCCTTTGGCATGCGCCCGGATGCACCGGGATTCGATGCGCTGCGCGACGACTTTCTGCAGCGCTATGATCAGCATCTCGCCGTACATACCCAGCCCTTTCCGGGCATCCCCGAGCTGCTCGATTGGCTGGATGCCGAACAGATTCCCTGGGGCGTGGTAACCAACAAGCTCAGCCGCTTCAGCATCCCCCTGCTGGCGGCAATCGGCTGGTCCGATCGTTGCGCAGCCCTGGTCTGTCCAGATCAGGTCAGCCAACCCAAGCCGCACCCAGAGCCATTGTTCATGGCCTGCCAGCAAATGGGTATCGAGCCGGCAGGCAGCCTGTTTGTCGGCGATCATCTTCGCGATATTGATGCCGGCCGCGCCGCTGGCATGCAAACCATCGCCGCCCTGTACGGCTACCTGCCGGTCGGTGACGATCCCGCCCAATGGCAAGCCGACCATAGTATTTCTCACGCTGCCGAATTACGCCCCTGGCTGACCCGGCAGTGGCAACCGGAGGTATCCCATGTTTGATTATCAAGCCCCTACCGACCTACTGCGCGACAAGGTGATCCTGGTTACCGGGGCCGGGGACGGCATCGGTAAGGCCTGCGCTTTGAGTTGCGCCGCACATGGCGCCACCGTAGTACTGGTCGGGCGTACTCTGGGTAAACTCGAGGCTGTGTATGACGCTATTGAAGCGTCCGGCCATCCGCAACCCGGGCTCTGCGTACTGGATCTGCTGACGGCCACCGAAAAGGACTACGACGACCTGGCCGACCAACTTTTTGACACCTTCGGCAAGCTTGATGGCCTGGTGCATAACGCCGGTGTTCTGGGACCCCGCACACTGATGGATCAGGTCAAGCCGGAAGCCTGGCTGCAAGTCATGCAGGTCAATATGAATGCACCCTTCATGCTGACCCGGGCGATGATGCCTTTGCTGCGCGCCGCTGACGACGCTTCGGTTGTTTGCGTTTCGTCCAGTGTCGGCCGCACCGGGCGTGCCTACTGGGGCCCCTATGCGGTGAGCAAGTTTGCTCTGGAAGGCTTTATGCAGGTACTGGCCGACGAGCAGGATGGCACCAGCAAGATTCGTGTCAACAGTATCAACCCCGGCGCCACCCGGACCGCCATGCGCGCTGAGGCCTACCCGAGTGAAGAACCTGCCAAGCTACCTGCACCGATGGATATCATGCCGGTATTCATTTATCTGCTCGGTGCTGACAGTCTGACGGTGAATGGCCAGGCGCTGGACGCACAGTAGCAGCCAATTCTCTGACAGCTACTGGCGAACGGCAGCTGTCAGTCTGCCATCAGGCGGCAAAAACCTGCCGCCAGACCTGTTCTCCGCCGTACGGAACTCACTTAAGTTATTAATATAAATACACTTTCAATATATGGCACAGATTCTGCTTTAACCTTGTCAATAGCAACCTTGACGGGGTACCTGATGAACTCCATTTCCGGCAATACTATCGACTTTGATAGCGCGAAGCTGAAAATCAAATCAGCCAGCTCACGGGCGAGCAAATCCGTTGACAGCAGCGCCAGTCCGCCGACGACACAATTGCATCAAAGCCTGAGCCAATTGCTGCAAACCTCTCTGGAACTTGACAAAGTCCTGGGACTCTTCTTTGCCACCCTGCAGCAGGCAATGGAACTGGACAGTCTCGAGTACCGTCACGAAACCAAACAAATGCAATTCGACTTCGGCAAGCCTGCGCTGCATCGGTGCAGCTACCGCCTGACTCACCTGGGTGATTTTCTGGGTGAACTACGCTTCAGTCGCAGCAAACGCTTCACTGAAGCGCAATTGAAAGGACTGGAAAGCCTGTTGGGTAGCTTGCTGTACCCCCTGCGCAACGCCCTGCTGTACCACGAAGCCATTGCCTGTGCTCTGAACGACCCATTGACCGGCTGTGGCAATCGCCTGGCTATGGATCAGGCCCTGGACCGTGAAATCAAACACGCAATCCGCAAGCAATCAGACCTGTGCATGCTGGTCATCGATATCGATCATTTCAAGACTATTAACGATACCTATGGTCATGCCTTTGGTGATGAAGCACTGAAAGCGACTGTCAGCGCTTGCAAGAGCTGCCTGCGCGCAGTGGACGGACTCTTTCGCCTGGGTGGAGAAGAGTTTGTGGTCGTGCTCAGCGATACCAACCTGACGGATGCACGTATGGTTGCTGAACGCATCCGCAACGCCATTGCCGAAATGCAATTTGAGCTGGACGGACAATCGATTCCGCTGACAGTCAGTATCGGCGTCGCCCGCCGACGCAGCGACGAAAGCCAGAAAGGATTATACGAGCGCTGCGACCAGCAGATGTACAAGGCCAAACGTGCCGGCCGCAATCAGGTAATTGCCGAATCCTGAGCCCCGCGAATACCGGGGCTCATACCGACTCAGTGGGTTGTACCTGAGACGTTACGCTGTGATAGATAATGCTCGAACAAGGCATTCGCATTACCTAGCGACATCAGGTGAGCATAGACCCAGCCCAGAAACCCGTCTTTGTTCAGACTGAGCACCTGCTCGTCATCAAGCTTGAGAAACTTGTCCTCATCCACCGCCATAAAATCACGTAGCACGAAGTTTTCGCCGCTGTTGTGGGTCAGTTTCAGGGTACGCGGCACCAGCAACTCCAGTTCCTTCAGACGCGCGACAAAGGCCTTGGTACGCTGCATTTCCACGGTGAAATTCTGCATGAACTGAATCATTTCATTCAGGTATTCGCTGTTCTCGCCCTCAGCGTTGAACAACTCACGACCTTCTTCCTGATTCCAGCCAGCGTAAGCTTCATCCAGGCAGACAGTAAAACTATCGTTATCCCCCTGCGCTAGAACAAAGGGATAGCGGCGAATAAATGCCGGAACGTAAGTATTGGCTCGCCATTGCATATCGTCCTGCAAATAACTGTTCTGGCCTTCTTGCAGGCCGAGCAAGGCAATCGGGCTGATGCTCTCGCCTTCACCAATAAAGACAATCGGGTAACTGCGCGCTGCCTGAAAGAACTCCAGACCCGCCAGCGGAACCAGGTGCGTGTCAGCCGCAAAGGCACAGTCGCCACTGCTCTTGAGTTTCAATCCCTTGTGCTCATCTCGGTTCAGCGCCTTGATGTCTTTATACAGCAGCAGTGTTGGCATCTGCATTTTTCTCCACAGTCGTATTGATTAGTTGTTATACGGTTTTCAGCGTATCACGATTTGTAACAGCATCTGGGTGCTGTCCTGGTCCGGGACTACAGTGTCCAGCGCGTTGGCTACCATCAGATTGGCCGATACCCGCTTGCCGAAACGGGCATTGACGCCCACACCGACGCTCGACAGGTCTTCATCACCGAGCCCCAGTTCCATCGCCCGACCGTAGTCGAGGAAGGCATAGGGACGCCAGCGTTCATTCAGATTCCAGTGACCTTCCAGACTCAGGTCGACCCCTTGCGGCGCGGCAATGATACCCGGATCATAGCCGCGGATATTATTCGGCCCACCAAACTGTTTGAGCAGTGATGAGGTCAACTCATCCGACTTGGTTGAGTACTGCCAACCCAGCTTGCCGACCACCTCGAAACGTTCACCGAGACTGCGTGCCGCATAGAGATCACCATTGAGCAGGGTAAAACTGTTGTTGTCCCCGGTCACCTTGTTGTCGGCCCGCGCCTGGCGCAAACGCTGCTCATAGCGCACATACCAGGGGTCGGCACGGTATTCTAACTGCGCACGCAAGGTCACTTCCTGAGTGTCAATTTCACTCAGGGCAAAGCTCTCAATGGTGGTTTCCGAGTTTTGCCAGCTGTAGCTGCCGCCGAACAACCATAGCCAGCGCGCAGACTGCCACCAGGGCTGGTCAAAACCCAGGGCAACGGTGGTGGATTCACCTTCAATGCCCAGGTCCCGCAGTGGCCCTTTCTTGATCTCCAGGTCGTTACGTCCAGCTTCAATCCATGCCACCCCGTTACGCCGGGTAACCGGGCGACTGTAACGCAGATTGAAATACTGGCTACCGCTGGTGGCCACAGCCACAACTGCCAGGTTGTCCGCAGCCCCGGTCGGTGAAAACCAGTTCAGGGTGCCGCCCACCTGCTCACGACCTGTGCTCTCACTGCCATAGTTGTTGGCAAATACTGACCAGGACCAAGGGTCCGGCTCGAAAGCTTCCAGCTCGACCCGCGTCGTGCCGAAGCGCTCGCCCAGGGCCAGGCCAGCGCTGATCTGCGGCCCCGGCGTGGTGGCGTTGAACCGGCGTATGTTGTCAATCATCAGAGGGCTGTCGAGGATGTCATCTGCAGCCAGTCCGATCTGCTGGCGGTAATAATCATCTCTTACCCGGCGCTCGCCCTGCAGCTCGATGGCATCAACCTTGGCTTCAACCAGGGCAACACGCAATTGACCGTCGTCCAGATCTTGCGGCGGAATCACCGCCCGGGCAGTCAACTGCCCCTGTTCGGCATAGCCAGCGTTAATGGTCCGCACCAGCCGATTGAGGTCGGCAAAGGTTACCGGGGTGCCCACAAAGGGCTCGGCCATTGCCTGCAACTCCGCATCCGTCAGGAATACCGACGTGTTGAAGGAGATGCCTTGCAGCACAAATTCGGGGCTGTCGTCCGGGAGTACATCGTCCAGATCAGCTTCCTCACCCTGTAAGGGTGGCACTTCGATGCGTCGAGCACGCTCCTCAATGGCTTGCTGGCGTTGCTGCTCACGCTGCTGCTCACGCAGCAGGTCCGGCGCAAACAACCCGGGGCTGGTGCCTTCCGGAATCATTTGAGCCTGAACCCAGGCTGGAGTGCCTGCAAAAGCGGCCAGCGCCACACCTACACTCAGCCAGTGACTGGCTGCCAGTCCGCTCCTCAGATGT
>SKFV01000373.1 GCA_007117785.1 Pseudomonas sp. | reverse complement strand
CCTGCTCTACCGGACTGCACACCAAAAAGAGCACCAGAGAAAATCTGAACCGATAAATATCTATATTTATCAATACAGTATAAAACCTGTTCAGATTACCCCGGCCCACCAACAAGCAAGCCCCTGAAAGCCTTGGCTTTCAGGGGCTTTTCTTTGACTTAGCCACGTTAAGCGACTATCCATACATGCCTACCGATTGGCTCCCACCCTCAGACGGGGTATGCTCAGGCATATTGTTAGCTTGCGAGTCGCGCCAATCCATGCCCAGCTGCACCCAGCACAAGATCCCTCTCTCGCCCAGCCTCGGTCTGGCCGCTTATCTTTCCACAGTACGCCCCCAGCGTTGGTCTCAGCTGACTATCACTGTCGCGTTGCTGGTGGGTATCAGTCTTGGCCTGGTGGGCTGTGCGTCCGGACCCAGTCAGTCAGCGGCGACACGGGATCTACCAGCTCGGGATCTGCGTTTCAGTGGTGAGCAGGATGCCTGGGCGCATCTGTCCCGCCAGTTCGGTATGCCGATGCCCACCCGGACGGCAGACCGGGCGCGGGTGCAGCGGTATGTCGATTTCTACCTCAACAACCCCAAGGTGGTCACGGTATCACTGACCCGCGCCGAACCTTGGGCGGAGTATATGCTCAGCGAACTGGACCGCCGCAAGATGCCCAGTGAGCTGTTCTTTGTGCCACTGATTGAGTCCGGCTTTTCCGCCCGGGCGACAAGCCCCAGCGGGGCTGCCGGGATCTGGCAATTCATGCCGGCTACCGGCTCCCATTACGGGCTGCGCCAGACCGCCGAGTTCGATGGTCGGCGTGATGTGTTTGCGTCCACCGATGCCGCGCTGGACTATCTGGAAACCCTCTACGCCCGTTTCGATGACTGGCTGCTGGTACTGGCGGCCTACAACTTTGGCCAGGGTAATGTGGCCCGTGCCATGGAGGCCAACCAGCAGCGCGGCGCACGCACCGATTACTGGTCGCTGCAGTTGTCCAACGATGCCATGGGCTATGTCCCGAAAATTCTCGCCCTGCGCGAGATCGTAGAAAACCGTCGCCTGCAATTACCGCCGCTGCGGCCAAGCCATTCGGTGGTGGGCATCCCGCTGGATCAGGCCGTCGACCTGCAGCGGGTGGCCAGCCTGACCCAGGTACCTCTGGATGAACTGCGCCAGCTCAACCCGGCTACCCGCACCAGCATAATCCCCGCCTACCCCGGCACCCACCTGGCCCTGCCGCGCAGTGCAGTACCGCGACTGGAACAGGCCCGCGGCGGTCTGCAGGCAGCCGCCGCCAGCAACCAGCCGGTTGCCGCACGCCGCACTATCAGCCAGGGCGGTGAACATATCGTGCAGCCCGGCGACACCCTATGGGGCATTGCGGCGCGTTATGGTGTGGACCTCGGTGAATTGGGCGAGATCAACAATCTGCCCCGTGGCGCAACAACATCCCCCGGCCAGCGGTTGTCATTGCCCGCTCCGGTCCAGGCCGACGGCAATAGCCAGCAACATCGCATCCAGCCGGGCGATACCCTGTACACCATCGCCCGTCTGTATGGGGTGACCCTGGATGCCCTGCGCCAGGCCAACCAGATTTCCGGCGATCTACTGAGCGTGGGAGAAACCCTGGCGATTCCACGTTGATGCCCGGGGCGACCTCCTGCGCCCTTTAGCCTTATGCACTCGTATTCAACGACCACAAGGCCCGATCAGCTTATGCCCTCATCCCTTGACGCTCTCAACCAACGCGGCACCCACTGCCTGCCGGGCCACCTGGATATCCGGATTCTGGAAAGCAGCCCCGGCAAGAAATATGCGGAGCTATAATCGTTTCCTCGGCACACTCGTGGGAACGAGTCATCAGGATGAATTAAAGCTGTTGCCCCACCCAAAGGAATGGACATGGACGAGAACCTGAAGCGGCAAATTGAAAACCTGAAACCAAGCATTGACGACGCACCATACAGAGTGCTGAGACGCAAAAAGAAAAACCCCCATAGCCTTAGCAACCCTGCTGGCCATCGGTTTGGTAGGGGGCGTCATATATGCCGGTAATTGGAGTGGATGGGGTGACCATCCAAGGCATCAGACAGCGACATCCGTAGCAGGCATGACGCCAGTGCCAACAACCACTCCAGCAGCAAACCAGAGAACAAACATTGGAGAAGTCGCAGAAGCAGCCAAAGATGTTTACCTGGAACAAGTGAACACCATGCTTCGCCAGAGCAGTGAATGGGCAGATGACACTGCGGGAAACCGCAAAGAAAGACAAACCGTGTTCACTGATGAGAACTATCAGCCATCCGGAATAGTAAACACAGTAAGCATACCCGTGCCGCAAGCACCACACCCAAGCACAACACAACGTTCACAACCCTATGTGACAGTAGTCAATGAGACCAAACTGGGCTGCGACGTGTTCAAGGAAGGATCTGCCGAGTGCAGACGGCATAGACAAAGGATGTATCAACACTGGCGAAGGGCCTGCGACCTCAATCAGAACCAGCATGCGTGCACTCAAGCCAACCGGTATCACTCAAGGTAGCCGGTGCACCGAGTGGGCCATAGTTTAGTAGATATGAGGAATAACCGCTTCGCCACCAAAGCACGGTCAAATAAAGGATGATGCCGATAAGCATCAGCATCGGCCCGAAGGAGCGACTGCCGATCGACTCCACAATCATTGCCATCGAGACCCGGTGATTGTTGCGCGCCAGCTCGCCGATGTGATCAAGCAGTTGCTCGAGATTTTGCAGCGGCTGGTTCATCACAGGGATCCTTGGTATGCGCAGTCCTGGAGTGGCTACACCCTGCATTGCAGGTCAGTCGGCACAATGTAACCCTCAGACATGGCGGCGTCGAGAATCAGGCCTCGAGCAAACCAAACAGGCTGACTCCAGGCAAAAAAAGAGCGTCCTAAGACGCTCCTTTCATTATCTCAAGCATTACGCCAGCCCTGCTAGACGTAAAAGTCCAGTTCTTCCTGAGCTTTCAGCAAATCGCGCAGCTTGATCGGATCATCGCCGAAAAAGAAGATCAGCCCCCAATGGGTACCGAAGGCGGAGCGGTCAGGCACGGTTTCTTCTGCCGGCGCGACCAGTTCGTGCGACTCGAAATAGGGATGCTCGGTGGTTTCCGGCGGCATTTCCAGCTTGCTGACAACGCGGCGGCGCGGGTAAACACCGAAACAACCCGCATAGCCCTTGGCATCTTCCACTTCGCGGGGGAAGAATTTGTCGACCTCTTCCTTGGTACTTTTCGGGTCGAATACCAGCATGGAAGCCTGGTAGGCGTTGAACCCGTAGGCACGCTCGATCAGCTCGAACGCCTTGAAGCCCGGTGGGCGGTAGGCGACTTCACCAAAGTACATTTCACCGTCAGCGGTGACGAAGTATTCGGGGTGAATCAGACCAAACTGGATGTCGAAGGTCTTGATCAGCAGTTCGATCTGCTTGGTGATTGCCGGGCGCCAGCTCTCCAGTTCTTCAGTAGCGGGAACAAATACCGAATAACCCAGAGTCACGTATTCCGAGATATTGAGGAATTGGATCTTGCCGTCATGAATCCAGGCCTCGACCGCGAACTCCCAACCATCCAGGTGACTTTCCATCAGCAGGGGGTATTCCTCGGCCGGGATGCTGTCGATCTCTTCGATCTTGCGGATCATCCGATGACCCAGGCAACCCGCTTTATCGAAGGCTTTAACGTGAATCGGGTCATCCGGGTCGCCATCCAGCTTGAGCAGGGTCTGATTAACCCGCTTCATGAAGCGGACGATATCTTCTTTTTCGTGGGCCTCTTCAAAAATACCGACACGAATACCGCCAAGCTGAGCACGACGCTTCATCAACGCCTTGTCACGAAACAGAATGGACTGCCCGTACATGCGGGGGTTCTGCATCAGCACCGAGTTGATGGCACCGGACCATTCAACGGTTTCCTCAAACAGTGGTATGGCCACATCAACCCCCTTGGCTTGCAGAACTTCAGCAATTTCCAGAGAACGGTCGTTCAGGCGGATAAAATCCCACGGAATGAAGGGAATGTTGTTGGCGGTACAGAAATCGGCAGCCCATTCCGGAGCAACAACGATATAACGACGGTCAAACTTCTGTGCGGCCTTGATGGCGTTAACGCTCCAGCCCAGCAGCGCAATATAGCCTTTGTTCGGATCCTTGGGCGTTTCCGTGCCTTTGACTGAATCCATATCAGCATCGCGCCAGGCCAGAACTTCTTGAGATAATTCAGTTTCGCTTGTAATCGACATGCGCCGTTCTCCTGAATAATCTCCTCATTACAAACCCAAACCAGACCAAAACCCACAAGGTGAGCGTGGTCGCAAACAGAATTGTTGAGGGGATCATAAAAGCGGGCAACCGGACTGTTTCAAGTGCGTCCAACTGCATGTAAGAGTGCCGGTAACTGGGTACCAAATAAAACCGGCTACAAACCACTATAGACCAATTATGGCAACATAGGGGAACGGCATGTCAAAACCCAAAAGCCCCACGCCGCAACCAACCGTGCACGAAGGCCAGTTTTTTCCGGGCGGTTTCCGACAAAGAAAAGGGGTACAGGTCTGACAGTCCCATGGACCGGTTAACATAGTTGACTCGCACTGCAAGCGTGGTCGCAATATTGATCAGCAAAGCGGAGTCAGGCTCTGAATAGGGATCCCAGTTGTGTCGGGGCAGTTCTGGTGAACTCAGCCCGGTTGCCACAAAACTGTCGGTAATATCCGTCAAGTGAAGCAGGTGTGCCGCCGTTTCGGCCCAGTCTTCATGAGGATGCGATGAGGCATAGGAGGTCAGGTAAAACATTTCCCAGTCTTGGGGCGACCCCTGGTCGAAATGCTTCTGCAAGGCTGCCGTGTAGTCAGCACGTTCATCTCCAAACATATCCCGAAAAGCAGCGAGAAAATCTTCACGCAGACTCAAGCGCCACCACAGCATGTGCGCAATCTCGTGGCGCATGTGCCCGATCATGGTCCGGTAGGGCTCGTAAAGGGCTTCTCGGCGGGTAACGCGCACCACCGCATCAGCTTCGGAAACACTGATGGTGACTATGCCATCACCATGACCCATGGCAGCCAGCGTATGCCCGTCGGCAAGCATATGGAATATCGGCCGCATGCCCGAGTCTTCGGGCCGGAACCAGTGCCAGCGGCCAAAGTTATCCAGCACCCAGCGTTTGGCTGCCTCAGTGGTTGCCCAGTTCTCCATGGCATTGGGCAGCGTCGGATCCGGGGCCAGCGCCGTCATTGCACAGGCACGGCAAAAGGCCCCTTCTTCAGGGGCAATCCAGTTGCAGCCAATAATCTCGCGATTGGCGCAGTGAGTCTGGAGCTGTTTTT
>SKFV01000241.1 GCA_007117785.1 Pseudomonas sp. | reverse complement strand
GGTAATGACACCGGGGACGTGATTACGCCGCTGCAGATTCTTGAATACAAACAGGCCCAGGAATAGGAGACCCGTCATGAGCACAGTGATTGATCACCATCACGATGACCATGCGCACGGTCCCGCCAAGGGCCTGTCGCGCTGGTTACTGACTACCAACCACAAAGACATCGGTACCATGTACCTGTGGTTCAGCTTTGCCATGTTCCTGATCGGTGGCTGCATGGCCATGGTCATCCGGGCCGAGCTGTTCCAGCCCGGTCTGCAGCTGGTTGATCCGAACTTCTTCAACCAGATGACCACCATGCACGGCCTGATCATGGTCTTTGGTGCGGTGATGCCGGCCTTCGTCGGCCTGGCCAACTGGATGATTCCGATGATGATCGGGGCGCCGGACATGGCCCTGCCACGGATGAACAACTTCAGCTTCTGGTTGCTCCCGGTTGCCTTTGGTCTGCTGTTGTCGACGCTGTTCATGCAAGGGGGTGGGCCGAACTTTGGCTGGACCTTCTATGCGCCGCTGTCGACCACTTATGCGCCGCCGAGCGTGACCTACTTCATTTTTGCCATTCACGTGGCGGGTATCAGTTCGATCATGGGGGCGATCAATATTGTTGCCACCATTCTGAACATGCGCGCCCCGGGCATGACGCTGATGAAAATGCCGCTGTTCGTCTGGACCTGGCTGATCACCGGCTTCCTGCTGGTGGCAGTAATGCCGGTACTGGCGGGTCTGGTGACCATGATGCTGATGGATATCCACTTCGGCACCAGCTTCTTCAGTGCCGCGGGTGGTGGTGATCCTGTGATGTTCCAGCATATCTTCTGGTTCTTCGGTCACCCTGAGGTATACATCATGATTCTGCCGGCCTTTGGTGCGGTGAGCATGATTATCCCGGCCTTTAGCCGCAAGCCGCTGTTCGGTTACACCTCCATGGTGTATGCCACTGCCGCCATTGCCTTCCTGTCCTTCGTGGTCTGGGCGCACCATATGTTTACCGTCGGTATACCGCTGACCGGTCAGCTGTTCTTTATGTACGCGACCATGCTGATTGCGGTGCCGACCGGGGTGAAGGTGTTCAACTGGGTAACTACCATGTTCCGGGGCTCGTTGACCTTCGAGGCGCCGATGCTGTTCTCGATTGCCTTCGTCATCCTGTTCACCATTGGTGGCTTCTCCGGTCTGATGCTGGCCATCGCGCCGGCTGATTTCCAGTATCACGACACCTACTTCGTGGTTGCCCACTTCCATTACGTGCTGGTGCCGGGTGCGATCTTCGGGATCTTTGCCTCGGTCTATTACTGGCTGCCGAAGTGGACCGGGCACATGTATGACGAAGTCCTGGCGAAGACCCATTTCTGGGTGTCCTTCGTGGGCATGAACCTGGCCTTCTTCCCGATGCATTTTGTCGGTCTGGCTGGCATGCCTCGACGGATTCCGGACTACAACATGATGTTTGCCAACTTCAACATGATCTCCTCCATCGGTGCCTTCATGTTTGCGGCAACCCAGTTGTTGTTCCTGTATATCGTCATCAAGTGTGTACGTGGCGGCAAGAAAGCCCCGGCCAAGCCGTGGGAAGGTGCCGAAGGTCTGGAATGGTCAGTGCCCTCACCGGCGCCCTACCACACCTTCTCTACCCCGCCGGAAGTGAAGTAATTCAGGAGTAAGGTCATGACCGAAGGTATGAGCAACAAACGATTGATAACCTGGCTGTTTGTGCTGGTGATCGGCATGTTCGGCTTCGGTTTTGCCCTGGTCCCCATCTACGACGTGATTTGTGATGCCTTTGGTATCAACGGCAAGACCAGCAGTTCGGCCTATACCGGTGGCGACAAGGTGGTGGATGAAACGCGGGAAATCCGCATGCAGTTCATATCCAGTAATGCCGAAGGCATGATCTGGCGCTTTGGCCCTGAAACCAATGAGTTGGTGCTGCACCCGGGCGAAACCAAGGTGATGAACTTTATTGCACACAACCCGACCAACAAGCCTATGGTGGCCCAGGCCATTCCCAGCGTAGCGCCGTCGACAGCGGCGGCCTACCTGCACAAGACCGAATGCTTCTGTTTCGAGCAGCAGGTGTTGCAGCCCGGGGAAACCGTGGAAATGCCGGTACGTTTCATCATCGACCCGGGCCTGCCGCGTGAAGTACGTCGCATGACCCTGGCCTATACCCTGTTTGATGTTACCGAGCGGATGGGTGATCTGATTGAGGTCGCCGCGCTGCAAACGAATTAGGTAGACGCGATCTGGCAAGCGTTATTTCGCGGCTGCTTATGGCTGCCGGACAAGGAGAACAAGAGATGGCAAGTCAAGATTCAACGCATCAGGAATATTTTGTACCGGCCCAGAGTAAATGGCCGGTGGTCGCCTCCGTGGCCATGCTGTTTACCGTGGTCGGGGCAGGCAAGTTACTCAATGCCTTGAGTGCCGGTGACGGCACCTGGGTGGCAATTATTGTGCTGCTGATCGGTCTGGGCATGCTGACCTGGATGTTCTTTGGCTGGTTTGGCAATGTCATCACTGAAAGCCACCAGGGTCTGTACAGCCCGCAGATGGACCGTTCCTTCCGGATGGGCATGGGTTGGTTCATCTTCTCCGAGGTGATGTTCTTTGCGGCTTTCTTCGGGGCGCTGTTCTATATTCGCACGTTGGCTGGGCCCTGGCTGTCCGGTGAAGGCGACAAGGCCATGACCGGTGAGCTGCTGTGGCCGAACTTCGAGTTTGTCTGGCCGCTGATGGTCAACCCGGATCCGCGTGCCTATGTCGGTCCGCAGGAGCTGATCAGCCCCTGGCAACTGCCGCTGATCAACACGCTGTTGCTGATCACCTCCAGTGTTACGCTGACCTTCGCCCACCACGCGCTGCGTGCCGGCAAGCGGGTGTTGACGCGTAACTGGCTGATTCTGACTCTCGTCCTGGGTGCGGTGTTCCTCTGCGTGCAGGGTTACGAGTACGTGCACGCCTACCGTGACTTGGGCCTGACACTGGAATCGGGGATTTATGGCGCGACCTTCTTCATGCTGACCGGCTTCCACGGTGTGCACGTGACCATGGGTGCGTTGATTCTGCTGGTCATGCTGATCCGCATCATGAAGGGGCACTTTACGCCGGATAACCACTTCGGCTTTGAAGCGGCCTGCTGGTATTGGCACTTTGTAGACGTGGTCTGGGTCGGCTTGTTCCTGTTTGTTTACGTCTTCTGATCCATTCCGTTCTGGTAATGCCCTGGTTGCTCAATGCAGCCAGGGTGTGTTCCAGCCCAATTGGCCGCTCCAGAAGCCCCAGGTCACCAGCAGCATCAGGGCGACGGTCAGGCCGATACGGAAACTCAGGGCGGTGAATACACGGCCAGTACTGTCGGTATCCTTCATTAAATAGAACAGACCGCTGAACAGGCTGGCTATCAGAGCCACCAGCAGGATAAGAATGACCAGTTTCAACAACATGCGCATGTCCAAGGTTGTAAAGGGTGAAGCAAAGTATAGACCCTATGGAGCGTTCGATGGGCAGTCGCATGCTGAGTAATTCAGACCAAAAACGCTTTGCCCCGGGCTGGCCCCTCTGGCTGTTTACGCTGGGTTTTTTACCGATATTGATCAGTCTCGGTTTCTGGCAGCTTGATCGCGCCGAGGAGAAGCGGGCCTATGATCGTCAGTTGACGGCGGCCCGGGAGCAACTGTCAGTCCCGCTGGCCAGTCTCGAATCACCGGGCACGGCTGCTTGGCGCGCCGTTACCCTGCAGGGCTATTTCGATCCTCAACTGATCTGGCTGCTGGATAACCGTATCCGCGGTGGGGTTGCCGGGGTGGAAGTATTGCAGGTGCTGCGGCTGGTCGGCAGTGGAGAACCGGTGCTGATCAATCGCGGCTGGCTGGCCTGGACCGACCGCAGTGCGCTGCCTGACATAAGTACGCCCGAGCAATCCGAATTCCTTTATGCCGAGGTCTTGCCGCCGGTTGAAAGCGGCTTTACGCTGGGTGATAACGATGCGACCGGTTGGCCGCGGCTGATCAGCCGGATCGAGCTTGAGGCCATGGCTGATCAGGCAGGTTTGTCAGCAGCGCCGATGCTGTTGCGCCTGCGTGAACCGGGCGCAGCGAGTTTTACGTTGGACTGGCCGGGTCAGCCGACCTCGGCCAGCAAGCACACGGGGTATGCGGTGCAATGGTTCGCCATGGCGTTGGCGTTGATAGCATTGTTTGTCTGGGCCGGTTTGCGGCCCGCATCCGGGGGAAATAACAATAATGAGCAGTCATGAAAGCGGCCTCGCTGACAAACCCAAAGGGCAGCTCAAGCTGCTGTTGATCATTGCCATTGTCATTGGGCCCATGGTGGCGGCCTGGGTAATGGTCAAGATGGAAGTAGGCATCCCTACTACGCATACCAACCGCTCCACGCTGGTACCAGACGGCGTCGATGTGCAGGATTGGACGGGCGCGCTGGAGCCTCTGGGGTACGGTGCACCCTGGCGTTTGCTGGTGACCGCGCCTGAACAGTGTGATGATGCCTGCATGGATCTGGTACATCGCGCGCGGCAGATTCATGTCGCGCTCAATCGTGATGCGACCCGGGCCCAGCACGTTCTGCTGCTGGGTCACACGGAAGAAGATGCCTGGCTGGAAGAGCTCAAGGCTGAATTCCCTTTGGTCAGAGTGGCCACGCTGGATAACTCCGCCTATCAGCAAAGCCTGCAGCAGTATGCGCCGGAATTGCCGGCAGGTGTGCAGTTGTGGCTGGTCGACCCCTTGGGAGCAGTAGTCCTGCAGCAGGGTCCGGATGATCCGGGCAAACAATTGCTGGAAGATCTCAAGCATCTGTTGAAATTGTCCAAGGTGGGGTAACCGAGCATGCGTAAAGCTGGATTCTGGTGGGCGGTCAGTGCTCTGGGGCTGGGTTTTGTGGTGGTTATCCTGGGTGCTTATACCCGGCTGGTGCATGCCGGCCTAGGATGTCCGGACTGGCCTGGTTGCTACGGTTTTCTTACTGTGCCGCGCAGTGAAACGGGTCTGGAACTTGCGCAGGTGCGTTTTCCGGATGATCCGGTGGAAATCTTCAAGGCCTGGGTGGAGATGATTCACCGCTATGTGGCTGGCCTGCTGGGTCTGATGATTCTGGGGCTGGCGCTGTTCAGCCTGCGTTGGCGCAAACGTGAACCGGATTATCCGGTGCTGCTCTGCTTCGGCCTGTTGGCCCTGGTGACTGCGCAGGCGATTTTCGGCATGTGGACAGTAACGCTCAAGCTATGGCCGCAAATCGTTACCGGTCACTTGCTCGGCGGTTTTGCCACACTGAGTCTGCTGACCCTGCTCTGCCTGCGTTTGTCCGGCCAGTTTCCGGCGTTTGGTGGTCTGCGTGTGGCGCGCCTGCGGCGTCTGGCTTGGGTGGTCATGGCGGTGGTTATCGCGCAGATCACGCTTGGTGGCTGGACCAGTACCAATTATGCCGCAGTTGCCTGTGTTGATTTCCCGACTTGTCATGGCGTCTGGTGGCCGGAAACCGATTTTGCCGCTGGATTCAATATCATGCAGGAGATCGGCCCGAATTATCTTGGTGGACAAATGGATGGGCCGGCGCGTACCGCGATTCACATGACCCACCGTATTGGTGCGCTGGTGACCCTGTTTGCCGTACTGGCTCTGGCCTGGCAACTGCTTCGCTTTGGGCTGGTGCGTCTGGCCGGTCTCTTGACTCTGGCGCTGGCAGTACAGATCGCGCTAGGCATTACCAATGTGCTGGCGCATCTGCCACTGGCCGTGGCTGTGGCGCACAACGCCTTTGGTGCCGTCTTGCTGTTGGTTATGGTCGCAGTACTCTACCGCTTGAGAAATGATCGCTGGGCTTCGGTTTTTTCCCGGCATACGAACGGATTGGGGCTGGCCAGTCGCTGAATCAGCCCGCATACTGGTTATCTAAAGATACAATAATAAACAGACGCTTCAGGCGTTGGGGGAGGTACCCATGGCAACGTTGAGTAATACCCGTGAGGGGACAGCAGTCAGCTGGCGTGATTATCTGGAATTGACCAAGCCACGCGTGGTCGCTCTGATGATTATCACTGCTGCTATCGGCATGCTGCTGGCAACCGAAGGTGCCGTGCCCTGGCATGTGCTGATTCTGGGGAACCTGGGGATTGCCCTGTGCGCCGGAAGTGCGGCTGCGATCAATCATCTGGTTGATCGTCGTATCGATATTCATATGGCACGGACTCAACGCCGGCCCATGGCTCAGGGTCGGGTCAATCCGTTGAATGCCCTGCTGTTTGCTCTGGTGCTGGGCGCCACCGGCATGCTGATTCTGCTCAACTGGATCAACCAGGTCACCGCCTGGCTGACACTGGGTTCGTTGCTCGGTTATGCCGTGGTTTACACTTCTTTCCTTAAGCGTGCGACACCACAGAATATCGTGATTGGCGGTCTGGCCGGTGCAGCGCCGCCGCTGCTTGGCTGGACGGCAGTAACCGGCCAGGTCAGTGCTGAAGGCTTGCTGCTGGTGCTGATTATCTTTGCCTGGACGCCGCCTCATTTTTGGGCACTGGCAATCCACCGCAAGGAAGAGTACGCCAAGGTGGATATTCCTATGCTGCCGGTTACCCACGGCGTGGCCTACACCAAGCTGCACATTCTGCTGTATACCTTTATTCTGCTCGCAGTCAGCGTGTTGCCCTTTGTTATCCAGATGAGCGGCCCTATCTATCTGGCAGCTGCAGTGATTCTGGGGGCGCGTTTTATCGATTGGGCCTGGGCCCTGTACCGTGATAGTCGCGAACAGGCAGCGATCAAGACCTTCAAATTTTCCCTCTGGTACCTGCTGTGGCTGTTTGTTGCCCTGCTGGTCGATCACTATGTGAGTATGCTCGGATGGCTCTGACCGGTATTCAGAAAACCGTTATCGTCATGGTGGCTGCGGTGGCTGTGGTCATTGGCCTGACAGTCAACAAGGTCACCCGACCGGTGCCGCTGGATCGTGAGCAGTTGTCGCGCGCTGGTATCTTCCTGTTCGAGCAGCCGCGCTCGATTCCCGAGGTTACTATGCGTTCGGCAGCGGATGATGCCTGGGGCAGGGAGGATCTGGTTGGCCAGTGGGATTTACTGTTCTTCGGCTATACCTTTTGCCCGGACATCTGCCCGACCACTATGGCGGAGTTGCGGCAACTGGTCACCAGCCTGCCGGATGAGCAGCGTGATCAGATGCAGGTGACTATGGTGAGCGTGGACCCCAACCGGGATACGCCGGAGCAGATGAGCAGTTATCTGGGCTTTTTCAATGCCGGTTTCAAGGGTGCCACGGGTGAGCCGGAGGAGTTGGCGCGGCTGGCACAGGCCTTGTCAGTGGCCTATATAGAGCCGGACACCAGTACTGAGAACTACCTGGTGGATCACAGTGGTCAGGTGATCCTGGTCGATCCACAGGGACAGTATGCCGGTTTTATCCGCCCGCCACTGAGGCCGCAAGAGCTGGCGCAATGGTTGCCACGGGTCATGCGACAGTAACCATTACCTTGTCAGGCGCGGCGCGGAATGCTCAGCGCCAGCACGAACAGGCCGGCCGCTGTCACCACGATAGAAGGGCCGGCCGGCGTGTCCAGATACCAGGACATGGCCATACCCCCCAATACCGCTATACAGCCCAGAAAGCTGGCACCCAGAGCCATTTGTTCTGGTGTGCGTGCGTGGCGTTGGGCCGCCGCGGGTGGAATGATCAGCAGGGATGTGATCAGCAGGACACCGACGATCTTCATCGCCACTGCAATCACGATGGCAATCAACAGCATCAATGCCAGGCGAATAGCGGTAACCGGCAAGCCTTCGACTCGGGCCAGTTCCTCATGCACGGTGATGGACAGCAGGCTGCGCCAGAGTAGCCCCATCAATAGCATGACCACCAGTATGCCACCGAGCATCCACCACAGGTCCTCAATAGTGATCGCCAACAGGTCGCCAAACAGGTAGGCCATCAGGTCAACCCGCACATTGTCGGTCAGCGCCAGTACCACCAGGCCCAGCGACAGGGTGGAGTGCGCCAGTATGCCCAGCAAGGTGTCACTAGCCAGCCAGTTTTTCTGTTGCAAGGCGACCAGCAGAATAGCCAGCAGAATACAGCCGACGGTAACCGCCAGGGTCAGGTTGATATCCAGCAGCATGCCCAGTGCAATGCCGAGCAAGGCAGAATGTGCCAGGGTGTCGCCAAAGTAGGCCATGCGGCGCCAGACCACAAAGGAGCCCAGCGGCCCCGCGACCAGTGCCAGCGCAATACCGGCAATCAGAGCGTAAAGCAGAAAATCAGGCATGTTTGCAGTCGGGTCCGTGGCTGTGGCCGCTGCCGGGAATCACTTCGCCGTGCAGGTCATGGTCGTGGTCGTGATGGTGGTTGTAGACAGCCAGGGCGCTGGCTTGCTCGCCAAACATGGCGACAAAGGCCGGGTCCATGCTGACCTGCTCCGGATGCCCGGAACAGCAGACGTGGCGGTTCAGGCAGACCACGGTATTGGTTGTGGCCATGACCAGATGCAGGTCATGCGAGACCATCAGTACGCCACAGTTGTAGCGGTCACGCAGGCGGGTGATCAATTGATACAGTTCGATCTGGCCGTTGACGTCGACACCCTGAACCGGCTCGTCTAGCACCAGCAAGTCCGGTTTGCGGAGCAAGGCGCGGGCCAGCAAAATGCGCTGTAGTTCACCCCCGGACACCTGCTGCAGGGGGCGCTTGAGCAGGTGGCTGGCGCCGACCTCCGCCAGGGCGGTTTCAGCCGCGGGGCGGCGGGTACCGGGGGACAGCAGCAGAAAGCGTTCCACGGTCAGCGGCAGGGTAGCGTCGACTTGCAGCTTCTGCGGCATATAGCCGATACGCAGACCGGGGCGCCGTTTTACCTGACCGTTATCGGCAGCCAGCAAGCCGAGCACAATGCGCACCAGGCTGGTTTTGCCGGCCCCGTTGGGGCCAATCAGGGTGACGACTTCGCCGCGTTTCACTGACAGGCTGACCTGCTCGAGAATGCTGTTGCCATTGAGCTGCAGGTCCACCTGCTCAAGGCTGAGTAGTTCCTCTCCCATCAATTGCTCCGGCATTGACGGCACAGGCCAAGCACTTCCACGGTTTCCGACTCGACAGTAAAGCCATGCGCCTTGGCGCTATGATCAATCGCCTGGTGAATGCCGCTCTGGTCGAGCTCAACGGCAACCCGGCATTCGCGGCAGATCAGAAACTGGCCCTGATGGCTGTGTTCCGGGCTGGTACAGCCAATAAAGGCATTCAACGAGGCGATGCGATGGATCAGGCCATTGTCGAGCAGGAAGTCCAGCGCCCGGTATACCGTTGGCGGCGCGGCACGGCGGCCATCGTTACGCGAGAGGGTTTCCAGGATGTCATAGGCACCGAGTGGCTTGTGGCTTTGCCAGACCAGTTCCAGTACGCGTCGGCGCAGGGTGGTGAAGCGAACCCCTTCGCGCTCACAGACATGCTCGGCTGCACTCAGCGCGTGGTCAACGCATTGCTGGTGGTCGTGTTGGTGCTCGTCACCGTGGTGGTGCTGGGCTGACATGCAAGGCTCCTGGCGGGCGCCGATTGGCGCGTTGCTGTATCTGGCGGGCAATCAGCTGTTATTATATAACAGACACGTTCTTTGAGGTATGCCCCATGCTGCGTCTGTTGCCGGCCATCCTGCTGTTGCTGGCCCTGTCTTCTGTTGCCCACGCGGATCAGCCGCGCGTCGTCGTCACCATCCAGCCGATCCAGCAGATTGCTGCGGCCGTGCTTGATGGCGTAGCGACTGCGGATGTTCTCTTGCCTGCCGGTGCGTCACCCCACGCCTATGCCCTGCGCCCGTCGGATCGTCGCATGTTGATTGCTGCGGACCGGATTTACTGGGTTGGCCCGGATCTGGAGCTGTTTCTGCAATCGCTGCTGGCCGAGGAAGGCAGCGCCAAGGCGCTGCTGGACATTGATGGTCTGCATAAGCGCACCTATCCGGAGCGACGCAACTTCCAGCAGGGTAATGGCAGTCATGACGGTCATGCCGGGCATGATCACGGCCATAAGCGCTCGCACGCGCATGATCATGGCCATAAGCACGATCACGACAAGAAGCCAGCCGAGCAGCATGATCACGCCGCGCACCATGGCCATGATGATCACAAGCACGATCAGCACCACGGTCATAGAGAACACAAAGGGCATGGTGCCCACGATGAGCATGCGGGTCACGACGACCATGACCATGGCCCCGGCACGCTGGATGCCCATACCTGGTTGTCACCCGACAATGCGCGGGTGATTGCGCGCTATATGGCGGCGGACCTGAGTGAGCTGTTCCCCGAGCATGCCGAGCAGATCGAAGCCAATCAGGCTATCTTTGATGCGGCTATCGCTGCACTGGACAAGCAACTGAGCGTGCGTTTTGCCCCCTTGCAGGACAAGGGTTATTTCGTGTTTCACGATGCCTATGGCTACTTCGAAGACCATTACGGTCTGCGCTCGCTGGGGGTCTTTACCGTCTCCCATGAAGTGCAGCCGGGCGCGCGCCAGGTCAATATGCTACGTGAGCAACTGCGCAGCAGTGGCCGCGTTTGCGTATTTACCGAGCCGCAATTTACCCCGCGTCTGGTTCAGAGCCTGACACGTGATTTGCCGGTTGAGCACGGTGAGCTGGACCCTTTGGGCGTTGGCATTGACGTTGGTCCGGATGGGTATGTGGCGACTATCGAGCGATTGGCGGATAACCTCGCCGGCTGTCTGGAGCAGCTTTAGCCGTTATAGCGCCAACGGCAGGCCAATGCTGACCGTGCTGTGGTTGGCAAAGATCTGTCGGAAATGCCCGGGGTCCTTGACCAGCACGCCGGGCTGATCCTTGTGCTGCGCCGCGGCGTGCTGACGCGAGAGCCAGAAGCGCAGCGCGGCAATACGCAGCAGTGCCGGCCAGGCGTCGGCCTCTGCCGGGCTGAACGGGCGCAATGCCGCATAACCGGCCAGCAGGGCACGGGTGCGCGCCGGGTCCAGTTGCTGTTCGGCATCCAGGCACCAGTCATTGCAGGCAATGGCTACGTCATACAGGGTGATGCCGGTATGCGCGTTGTAGAAATCGATCATGCCGCTCAGGTGATGCCCGTCAAACATCACGTTGTCGCGGAACAGGTCGGCATGCACGATTGCTCTGGGCAACGCCGGTGGCTGCTGCCGCCATTGGTTGATCAGCGCCAGGGTCTGTTTCAGTTGCGTATGCAGGTCGCCGTCGTCCAGTTCCGCCGCCAGGGCGCTGCCCTGTTCCGCCAGCCAGTCCAGCCCACGATCACTGCGCCGCTGCAGTGAGCTCTTGCTGCTGGCCTGATGCAGTTGTGCCAAGGCCGTGCCGACTGCCTGGCAGTCACTCGGGTTGGGGGTACTCAGGTGTTTGCCGGGCAGGCGCGGCTGCAACAAGGCCGGGCGATCATTTAGCTGTTGCAGGCATTGGCCATTGCGATCGGCAATGGCGTAGGGCACCGGCAAACTGGCGGCATGCAGCTCGGCGAGCAGCTGGATAAAAAAATCCAGCGCTTGCGCCGGGCCGCGCTCGACCAGGGTCAGCACAAACTCCCCCTGGCTGGTGGCGACGAAAAAATTGCTGTTCTCGCTGCCCCCTTCAATGCCCTGAAAATCCACTAGGCGGCCCAGGTCGTAACCGGCCAGAAAAGTTTCCAACTGGTCACGGCTGACCGGGGTAAAGACCGACATCAGCGCTTTACCACTCGAAGATTTTCCAGCTCGGAATACGCAGCCCCTGCTGCACCTGGTCGGCGCGGGCAAAGTTGCCGTCATCATCCACGGCTACCAGGAAATAGGGCGGACCATTGGGTGGCGTGACCTTGATCGCATAGAGGAAGCCGTTCAGGCGGTACTCTTCAACAATCCGGTCACCGTCCTGACGAATGGTCACTTCCGGTTCACCGGGCAGGCTGTCCTGGGCCAGCAATGGCAGGCTCAGGGCGAGCAGCAGGGTGCCCAGAACAAGGCGAAGTCGTGTGGTCATGGTACTCTTGTCCTTTGAATAGGTAATGCTCTTATTCTAGTCCCTTTTTCACTTGCATAGTTGATCCAGCGCATGACTGACCACGCCCCGCTGATTCTGGTAGATGGCTCCTCTTACCTGTACCGCGCCTTCCACGCTCTGCCCCCGTTGACCACCTCCAATGGTCAGCCGACGGGTGCGGTGAAAGGCGTGTTGAACATGCTCAAGAGCCTGCGCCGGCAGTACCCGAAAAGTCCCTTTGCCGTGGTATTCGATGCCAAGGGGCCGACCTTCCGTGACGAGCTCTTTGCTGAATACAAGGCGCAGCGCCCGCCAATGCCCGATGAATTGCGCTCCCAGGTCGAGCCGCTGCATGCCAGCGTGCGCGCCCTTGGCTTACCGTTGCTGTGCATTGAAGGCGTTGAGGCGGATGACGTCATCGGTACCCTGGCGCGGCAAAGTGCGGCGGCCGGGCGCGAGGTGGTGATTTCCACCGGTGACAAGGATATGGCCCAGCTGGTCGATGAACACATCACCCTGGTCAATACCATGACCAATACGGTGATGGATATTCAGGGCGTACACGACAAGTTCGGCCTCGGCCCGGAGTTGATCATCGACTACCTGGCGCTGATGGGTGACAAGGTTGACAACATCCCCGGCGTGCCGGGTGTGGGCGAGAAAACCGCGCTGGGCTTGCTGACCGGGATTGGCGGCGGCCTGGATGTGCTCTACGCCAATCTGGAACAGGTGCGCGAGCTTCCGATCCGCGGCGCGAAGAAGCTGCCGGAGAAGCTGCTTGAGCACAAGGAGATGGCCTACCTCTCCTACGAGCTGGCTACCATCAAGATTGATGTTGAACTTGAGGTCACGGTGGATGAACTGCAGCCACAGGCAGCGGATCGCGACGCTTTGCTGGCCTTGTACCGTGAATTGGAGTTCAAGACCTGGATGGATGAGTTGCTGCGCGCACAACGCAGTGATGAGCTTAGTGAGGCGCGTACCGACAATGAAGCCCTGACGCCTGAAGAGGTAGAGGCTTCGGCTGAAGCGACATCAGAGACCAAACCTGAGGCAGTTGTCGAAGCAGACTACCTGACCATTCTCGAGCAGGCCGAGTTCGACCGCTGGGTCGACAAGCTCAAGCAGGCTGAACTCTTTGCCTTTGATACCGAAACTACCAGCGTGCACGCGCAGCTAGCCGAACTGGTCGGTATCTCGCTGGCGGTCAGCCCGCATGAGGCGGCCTACATTCCGCTGGCACACACTTATATGGGCGCGCCCGATCAACTGGGCCGTGACAAGGTCCTGGCTGCACTCAAGCCGCTGCTGGAAGACCCGAACAAGCCGAAAGTGGCGCAGCATGCCAAATACGACATCAACGTATTGGAGCGTTGCGGCATTCAAGTGCGCGGCGTGCACTTCGATACCATGCTGGAGTCCTATGTGCTCGACGCCACAGCGACCCGGCACGACATGGACAGCCTGGCACTGAAATACCTCGGTCACAGCACCACCCGCTTTGCCGATATCGCCGGCAAGGGCGCCAAGCAACTGACTTTTGATCAGATCGCGCTGGAGCAGGCCGGCCCCTACGCGGCCGAAGACGCCGACATTACCCTGCGCCTGCACCAGCACCTGTGGCCGCGGCTGCAAGCCGAGCCTGGCCTGGCCAAGGTGTTGCAGGAAATTGAAATTCCGCTGGTGCCGGTACTCGCGCGCATCGAACGCAACGGCGCGCTGGTCGACCCCAAACTATTGGGCGTGCAAAGCCGCGAGCTTGGCGAGAAAATGCTCGATTTGCAGCAGCAGGCCTATGATCTCGCCGGCCAGGAGTTCAATCTCGGCTCACCCAAACAACTGGGCGTGATCCTGTATGAAAAGCAGGGCTTGCCGGTGATCAGCAAGACCGCCAAGGGACAGCCCTCAACCGCTGAATCGGTGCTCGCCGAGCTGGCCGAGCAGGGCTATGAGCTGCCCCAGGTGATCATGCAGTACCGCACCGTCAGCAAGCTGAAAAGCACCTATACCGACCGGCTGCCGGAGCAGATCAACCCGCGTACGCACCGCATCCATACCAGTTACCATCAGGCCGTCACCGCTACCGGGCGTCTGTCGTCCTCGGATCCCAATCTGCAGAACATCCCGATCCGCACGGCCGAGGGCCGACGCATCCGTCAGGCCTTTATTGCCCCTGAGGGCTATCGTCTGGTCGCTGCCGACTACTCGCAGATCGAGCTGCGCATCATGGCGCATCTGGCCCAGGACCCCGGCCTGCTGGACGCCTTCCGCAATAACCTGGATGTACACAAGGCAACCGCCGCCGAAGTCTTTGGCGTGCCGCTGGACGAGGTAACCGCCGATCAGCGCCGCCGCTCTAAGGCGATCAACTTCGGGTTGATCTACGGCATGAGCGCCTTTGGCCTGGCCAAACAGATCGACGTCGATCGCAAGCAGGCGCAGGAGTACATTGATCGGTATTTCGAACGCTACCCCGGTGTGCTGGCCTACATGGAGCGCACGCGCAAGCAGGCTGCCGAGCAGGGCTACGTGGAAACCCTGTATGGCCGCCGCCTCTACCTGCCGGAAATCAACGCCAAGAACCAAGCCATGCGCAAAGG
The DNA here is from genome assembly GCA_007117785.1 of Pseudomonas sp. Lineage (GTDB taxonomy): Bacteria > Pseudomonadota > Gammaproteobacteria > Pseudomonadales > Pseudomonadaceae > Halopseudomonas. The sequence continues at coordinate 3,659 of SKFV01000241.1, read as the reverse complement.
CGCTGAACGCACTGCGATCAACGCCCCGATGCAAGGTACTGCCGCCGACATCATCAAGCGCGCCATGCTGAGTGTGGATCAATGGCTGCAGGACAGTGGCCTGGATGCGCGCATGGTCATGCAGGTACACGATGAACTGGTACTGGAAGTACGCGACGATCAGCTCGAAGCCCTGACCGACGGCCTGCGCAAGCACATGAGCGAAGCGGCCGAACTGGATGTGCCGCTGGTGGTTGACGTCGGCGTGGGTGATAACTGGGATCAGGCGCACTAGACGCCTGCAGGGTGATTTCGGGCTGCTTATAAGCAGCCCTGCCCTGATAACTTATCCGTCTGAAAACTTTTTTGAACTAAAGCCGGCAGGGCCCGTCAGATTAATTGAATGGCTGGTAAGCCCTTCATGCTCCCTAGATGTGATTTAGTGTTGGCAGATCCAACCGGGCAACGTTTTCCTAGCACAGCCCGGTAATTGTGCCCCGAACTTTTTCTCCCCATAGAAGTTCGGGGTTTTTTTGCCCGAAAAAACTGATTTTACTGGAAATGCCTCGCCCGGGGCTTTGAATGCTTGCCAAATGCCACTGCTTTCCTGATATTAAAGCTGACCAAAGGTGAAATCCGCGTCACCAGTCGATACCGAATTTCCTGTGTGTGCAATCTGACAGCTTGATGATTTTGCCCAAGTCATCAGAAAGGGCGCAGTATAGATAGAGAAATAACAGGGAAGATGTTCAGTTAAAAAGCTGATCTTTATTGGGATTACTCTGAGCCCCCTCAGTTAGCTGCCGTCATTCCTGAAGCGGAGCAATCATGAGATAGCTGACAATAAATCTGTCCATTTTCGTTTTCGGGCAGGCTATATCTTGCTTTTTTTGTGTTGAGTTCAGGGGGCGGCAACGAAACGGAAGGCGCCTGATCGTTATTTTCTGGCTGGCCTTACATCCAGATAGCCGCGCTGTATTGCCGTTTCCAGAGCATTAACCGCAGCAACCAATTCGTCATACATTTCCCTTTGCTGGCGCAAGACGTGAACACCTTCGCTCGCGGGTGCCTTGCCTTTGTTATTTTTAGTCAAATCCAGCAGTGAGCACAAATAGTCCCGTCTAACCTCGGCGACCATGCTGAGCAACTGGTTCAGATCTTCCAGAGATATTTCTGGGATAGCCGGGTTGATGATGTTGCGGTTGATTTCCCGGCGGCGCTTGTCGAGCTCTAGCAATAAACGGTTACTGTCAATGTCCATGAAAGTCGTCTCGAATGTTATCGGCTGTCAGGCAGATTGGTGACCTGTTTCAGGTGTCGGGCTGTTGCACCTGACCATCGCCAGGGGCTGCCTCTTCCTCGGCAAACAACCATTGCTCCAGTTGCGCATGGGCTATCTCGATGCCTTCACGTTTGGGTGAAGAGAATAGCTGCACGCTGACCTGGTCGCCATAAATCTTGCGCACCTCGGTTTGCACCTTGAACAGGGTGTTTTTTGCCGCGCCATATTTCAGCTTGTCTGACTTGCTCAACAGGATATGTAACGGCATGTCAGCGCGCTGGGCCCAGTCCAGCATCATGGTGTCGAAAGGGCCTAGGGGGTGGCGTACGTCCATAACCAGCACCAGGCCAACCAGTGACTGGCGCTCGCTCAGATAGGCATCCAGGTGGCGTTGCCAGTGATCTTTGAGTGCCAGGGGTACTTTGGCGTAGCCATAGCCAGGCAGGTCAACCAGGCGGCGCGTATCGTCCAGCTGGAAAAAGTTGATCAGTTGGGTGCGCCCCGGGGTTTTCGAGGTACGTGCCAGACGGGCATGGGTCAGGGTGTTCAATGCACTGGATTTGCCGGCATTGGAGCGCCCTGCGAATGCGACTTCACGGCCCCAGTCGGGAGGGCATTGCTCTAGCTTGTCCGCGCTTTTGATAAAGGTGGATTGTTGGCAGAGTGTTACCAGAGGTGTCGAGGCGGGCATGTTGAATCCGTTACTTGGGAGAATCAGGGGCGTCAGGTCATTCACGCAGGGTGCAAGCTTAGTATATACTGCTGCGGTTTTATATCTGGACTGAATGCCTAATGCACCTGATTGGGTGCGTCTTTAGCACAGATGCCAGTGGACAGCAGCGGGTCAGGCTGATTGAATGCTTACCCAAGCTATCATTCTGGCTTGCTGCCGGGCCCGTAAGGGGCTGGTGTTGAGGCAAGCAGGACCACATTATTTTAATACAGCCGTTATTGGATTAGCCGATGAATAAACTACTTGTCAGTCTGGTATTGTCTCTCGGGATCGCCGGCACAGCCCATGCTGCCCAGTTCGGTGACGCCGAAGCCGGCGCCGAAAAGGTGGCCACTTGCTCTGCCTGCCATGGTGCCGATGGTAACAGTGTTACCCCAACCTTCCCAAAGTTGGCTGGTATGGGGCAGCATTACTTGTTCAAGCAAATGCTTGACCAAAAAGAAGGCCGTCGAGTAATTGTTGAGATGACCGGCATGTTGGATAACTTTGACGAGCAGGATCTGCGTGACATCGCGGCCTTCTATGAATCCCAAACCATGACTCTGGGCGTTGCTGATCCGGAATTGTATGAGCGCGGCCGTGCCATCTACCGTGGCGGTAATCTGGAGACTGGCCTGCCGGCTTGCACAGGTTGTCATTCGCCTACGGGTTTGGGTAACGACCCGGCCGGCTACCCACGCCTGGCGGGGCAGCATGCTGACTATACTGCCGCTCAATTGCTCATGTTCCGTGAGCATGAGCGCACCAATGATGGTGACAGCGAAGTCATGCGCACCATCGCTGGCCGCCTGAGCAGCCGTGATATTGAAGCAGTAGCCAACTATATTCAGGGCCTGCGTCCCTGATATAAGCATTGCGGGATATTGCTGAACGCTGTGCATAAAGGGTGGCAGATGCCACCCTTTTTGCTGTCCGTCAGCTACATAAAGCGGTGGGCATGCGGGAATCTTTTATCCGGCAACAGGTCTTAGTGTCAGCAAAGAAGAATAACTGCCAACAGGAGATGTACATGCGAGCGTGGATTTCGGTAATGACAATTGCCCTGCTGGGCACGGTAGCCAGTGCCCAGGCGGAAGAATTTCAGGCCGGCGTGCACTATGTCGAGCTCCCAGCACAGGCGCCAACCCAGCATGAAGATAAGGTCGAGGTGGCGGAGCTGTTCTGGTACGGCTGTGGTGGCTGTAATGCGTTTGAACCCTACATCCAGGCCTGGAAGCCGGATCTGCCGGAAGATACCTATCTGCGCCTGGTGCCTGCCATGTTTGGTGGCACCTGGAACACGCATGGCCAGCTGTATTTCACGCTGGAAAGTCTCGGCAAGCTGGATGAAACCCATGAGGCTGTCTATCGTGCGCTGCATCAGGACGGTCACCGCATGACTGAAAAGAGTGAGATCCTGTCTGTGCTGGAGCCCTACGGTGTTGAAGCCGAGGCCTTTGAGCGCGCCTGGGGCTCCTTTGGTGTGCGCAGCAAGATGAGTCAGGCCGAGCAGTTGGCACGTAACTACCGGGCGACCGGGGTGCCGACGCTGATCGTGAATGGCAAATACCGTATTGAGAGCGGCGCGGCCGGCAGTTTCGAGAAGATGCTCGAGATTGCTGACTATCTGGTTGAAATGGAGCGCCAGGCGCTCTGAGGAGTTCAATCGATGGCTGCTGACCGCCC
>SKFV01000303.1 GCA_007117785.1 Pseudomonas sp. | reverse complement strand
GGTAATCCCCCCGAAAAACAGCGGTGATCAGAAGTAGAATTTTCCGTAAGCTATTTGCAGGGAGATTCTGCATGAAAACATCACGTTTTACCGACAGCCAGATTCTGGCAATCCTGAAGCAAGCCGAGAACGGTGTACCGGTTCCTGAGCTTTGCCGCGAGCACGGATTCAGCAGTGCGACGTTTTACAAATGGCGCTCCAAGTTCGGCGGCATGGATGCATCCATGATGGCCAGGCTCAAAGAGCTTGAAGACGAAAACCGGCGGCTGAAGAAAATGTATGCCGAGGAGCGTCTCAAGGCTGAGATTCTCAAGGAAGCCATCGAAAAAAAGTGGTGAAGCCGTCTCACCGCCGCGAGATGGCGCACAAAGCAGTTAGCGACAAAAAGGCCAGCATACGCTTGGCTTGCGCTCTGTTTGGTATCAGCGAGACCTGCTATCGCTACCAGGCACGTTTGAGCACTGAGAACGCGCTGATCGCCGACTGGCTATTGCGCCTGACCCACAATCAACGCAACTGGGGCTTTGGCTTGTGCTTCCTGTTCTTGCGCAACGTGAAGGGCTTTGGTTGGAACCACAAGCGGGTCTATCGCATCTATCGAGAGCTTGAGTTGAATCTGCGCATCCAGCCCCGTAAGCGCCTGGTGCGTGAGAAACCTGAACCACTCGCAGTACCTTCAGCAATCAATGCATGCTGGTCCATGGACTTCATGCACGACCAACTCAGCGACGGTCGCAGCTATCGTTTGTTCAATGTGCTGGATGACTTCAACCGCGAAGGACTGGGTATAGAGGTTGATCTATCACTGCCTGCTGAGCGTGTTATCCGAGCCTTGAACCAGATCATCGAATGGAGGGGAAAGCCAGCCTCGATCCGTTGCGACAATGGTCCCGAGTACATCAGTGGCAAGCTGGCTGCCTGGGCTGAAAAGCGTGGCATTACTATCAGCTTTATCCAGCCAGGCAAGCCGCAACAGAACGCCTATATCGAGCGTTACAACCGAACCGTCCGCTATGACTGGCTGTCGCACTATCTGTTCGACTCGATTGAGCAGGTCCAGGACTTCGCGACACGTTGGTTATGGACATACAATAACGAACGGCCAAATATGGCCTTGGGTGGCATCACGCCGCGACAGAAGTTGGCCATGGTGGCCTGACTCTACTTCTGAGCCCCGCTAAAAATGGGGGGATTACCACCGCACCTTTTGTGATATTTACGCTATACACTTTTCTCATATCAACTTCCTATCCGCACGCTCCTAATGCCATGCGCCTTTTTGTGTCCATTTTCTTTGGCGCAGTCATCGTTCTGCTGTCGGTCCAGAGAGCACTCAGGGACGATAATTACTTTTTACCGACAATGGCGCTGGTTCTCGCCCTGAATCTCATTATTATTTTTTCTGTTGATCCCAGTCAGTTCGATACGCCTGAGGGCATTGCTCCAGTTCTACGCCTTTTGCTTGAGCGCCCTCAATTGACACTGTACTTTTGTTTGATGATTATGGCACTGGTGCCACCTATTGCATGGAAAGGCAGTTTCACTTTCTATTTTTCGCGCCCCAATTACCCGAAAGATGAATGGCAAAGCCATGAGTTTTTCCTGATCAACAAGTACCTCAGCTTTTTTTGGGTGGTCGTATTTGCCCTCTGCTTTGGTTCCCAGTTTGTGCCGTATCTTTCTGTCCAGATATTTGCACCGATTATGCTAGTGCTGAGCCTCGGCACATTAGGCACCAAAAGACTTATTGCCTATTTCATCCAGCGCCTTTATCAAGATGAGTAGGGCCACTGGTCGGGCCGGGATTTATCTTTGAGATGAAATTAAAATCGATATCGAAGAGTCCATATGGTCTGAATTCAATCGGATGAATACAGTGAAAACAATACTCCTTGGCAATGCCGGCGCGGGCAAAAGTACGCTCTGCAGAAAACTGACTGACCAGCACCCTGCGGCTAGCCTGTCACTGGATGAGGTGGCCTTCGAGCGTGGCTCTCAGCGACGTCCACTGGCAGACAGCGTTGCCGATGTTCGGCGTTTTAGCGATGCGCATCCAAGGTGGGTTATCGAAGGCTGTTATGCGGACATTATCGAGCCGATCCTGGGAGAGTGTGAAGAGCTGATCTTCCTGAACCCCGGCATCGATGTCTGCATTGCGCATTGCCGTGCTCGGCCCTGGGAGCCGGAAAAATTCAGCTTACCCAGCAACAGGATGAGAATCTGGACAATCTGATAGCCTGGGTATGCATCTACAATACCCGGACTGACGAATGCGGACTTCAGCGGCACCGGGCGCTGTTCGATGCCTTTCAGGGCAAGAAGCGAGAGCTGGTGAGTCCGCAGGACATCAACGGTATACGGGCGTAGACAGCAGGTGCGTTGCCGCGTTCTTGCCGTAAGGCATAACTGAGTCATATCCATAGCCGGTTGAGCCATTCGTAATGGACTCGACTCATAGGGCGGCATTGCATACCGCCACCCCATGAAAACGCCGCGGGTTATTCCTCTGTTCAGCCGTCAATCTTGGCCAGCGAAGTGGCCAGAGCTTCTACCCGCTGATTGGTTTCACCCACCAGGGTAGCGATTTCGCCGGCTGATACGCTGGACTTCTGGGCCAGGGTTCGCACTTCATCCGCTACCACCGCAAAGCCACGCCCGGCCTCACCGGCGCGGGCCGCTTCAATGGCAGCGTTCAGTGCCAGCAGGTTCGTCTGATCGGCTATAGTGTTGATCGTCGAGAGAATGCCGCTGATCTTGCTGCTGACCTGAAGCACAGATTTCATCGCTTCCTGGGTTTCGTTCAGCGCCAGATGACGATCCGTGATATCGATCCCGAAAAGTACGTATTTTCTGACATCGCCGGTCAGACCCTTGAGCGCGACAATCTGATAATCCAGAGCCATAACTGGCATACCCGACAGTTCAACGGCAGCTTTGCCACTGAATTCAGCTTTGCTGCGCAGGGTGTTCAGGTTGTCCGAGCTCAGCTGAGACCAGACAGCTCTGGCGACCTGAGCGAGCTTGTCTTTGTTGTCATATTTGGCCTGAATCATCTGGTTAGCAGATAGAAAGCTGCCATCCGGCTTGAATTCCATGGTGACCATCGAGCGCTCAATGGCTTGCAGACGCCGGGTAAAGTCAACGGTTTCCTGCTTGCTTTCGGTAATGTCAGCCTCGACCGAAATAAAATGCTCAAGGCGTCCATGATCATCGAACACCGGAGCAATCGACAAGGACACCCAATAAGGGGTGCCGTTTTTGTGGTAGTTGAGAATTTCCGTATAGAAGGGTTCCTGGCGATCCAGGTGATAGCGAATGGTTTTGATGGTTTTCGGATCAGTGTCCTTGCCTTGCAGCATGGGGCCCGGTTTCTTGCCCCTCGCTTCTTCCAGGCCATAGCCGGCGAGCTTCTCGAAACCGTCATTGAGATACTCAATCTTGCCGTTAGCATCGGTTATGACAATACCGCTATTGGCATGATCGGCCACCATGGACAGCATTTCCATTTTTTCCCGCTTTTCGACCTCCTCGGTAACATCCTTGAAAAACGCGGTGTAAGTGATGCGGCCATCAAACTCGATCTTGCTGATTGCGGCTTGCCCCCAGAGACTGGTGCCATCCTTGCGGGGTACCGGAATCTCCCGGTAGCTGCCAACAATGCGGTTTTCGCCAGTCTTGCGATTTCGGTCGACAAAGCCATCGTGTTGGCTCTGAATTGACTGTGGCACCAGCATTTTCACATTATTGCCGAGCACTTCAGAACGGCTGTAACCCCACATTCTCTCGGCCGCCTTGTTGAAAAAAGTGACCACATTGTTTTCATCGATGGAGACAACGGCGTCCATTGCCTGCTCCAGTGTCTGGTTTGCCATCTCGCGCGCAAAACGCTCCCCGGTCACATCACGGATAAATACCGTGTGCTGACAACCGCTGCCCGTGTTTACCTGGGATACTACCAACTCGACCCAGAACGTCTTGCCATCAGCCTTGCTGACCTGAACCTCGACCGGGGCTCCCTGAGAACTGTCAGCGGCATTGATGTGTGCGTCTGAAAACAGTTTGCGCATCGGTTGACCGATGATACTGGCTTTGCTGTAGCCCCAGAGCCGCTCTGCAGCCTGATTAAAAAAGGTCACTACCTGATGCTCGTTGGCACATAAAATGGCTTGCGGTGCATTCTCCAGCGCAAGAGTGTGTGGTGACTTGAGGAACAAGCGAGAGAGAAAACCAGGCATTGAGACATTCCTGAGACTGGGGAATTAGGGCCAGCAAAAAACAATGGCACTTTGATAGCAAGCTAGAAAGCGTGCCACAATAACCCTGTTTCGACCCAATAATCCAAACCTTTAATGCTTTCCCCCGGGTATTTAGTAACCGGGTTATTAAAGCCACAATGCTGGCGGTAAGTCTGTAGCTCAGCAGGTCGCGACTAACCCGCGAATAGCACAACCCCGATACCCAATGTTGTCACCACCAAGGCAATGGCCACGGTCGTGCCCGCGTGTTTTGCTAACAGATGCAACATGCTGCCTCCAGGAAACAGGTTTAAACCAGGTTGAAGCGCTCGGAATTGATCTGGTCGATGGGTACGCGGCGGTCGCGCAGCGCCGTTTCCACCGCATCCATCAAGGGCGGTGGGCCGCAGACGTAGTAATCGGTAGTGTCACTGACTTTTTCCAGGTACTTGTCCAACAGATCGCCATCAATCATGCCCTCCTCCCCCTCCCAGTCTTCGGGGGCATCCTCCAGCACATGAACCACCTTGAGGTCGAGCTGTTCAGTCAATGACTGCAGCTCGTGCCAGAAGAGTACTGACGCACGATCTTTGTTCGCATAGAGCAGTAAAAATGCTTTGTCGCTTTTCTCCGCGGCGCAACTGCGCAACATGCTGATAATGGGCGTAATACCGACACCACCCGCAACGATAACCGCGTCGCGGTGACTCGCCGGGTTCATGGTGAACACGCCATAGGGCCCTTCTATCCACGCACGGGTTCCAGTTTTCACCTCGCGGAGCGATTGCGTGAAATCGCCGGCATGCTTGGCGGTAAATTCCAGATGTGACGGGTTGTGGGCATCGGAGTGAATCGAGAACGGATGCTGCTGCAAGGAAAATGGCGAGTCGCCTACGGTGATCCAGGCGTATTGGCCGGGAGCAAAGCGGATTCCCGCATGCTTATCGACCTCCAGCACCAGACGGGTGGCATCACCATCGATTGCTTCGGCTTCAGTGACTAGCCAGGGCTTGCCTTTCAGCCGCCACGGACGCAACAAACGCGAATCGATCAGTAGCAGGAGCGCAGCGGCTATCGCAACGGTCACTGCAATCCTGACTGGCCAGCCGGCCGTGTAGTGACTGACCATGAGGGCGTGACCGAG
>SKFV01000312.1 GCA_007117785.1 Pseudomonas sp. | reverse complement strand
CGTCTCCTTGGCCACGCGCTCCTTGCGTGGCGAGCCGGGTCAGCTGATTCTGTTGACTGACCTGACTGAAACCCGTGAATTGCAGGCCGAGCTGGCGCGCCATGAACGCCTCTCGCCCCTTGGCCGTATGGTCGCTTCGCTGGCCCATCAAATTCGAACCCCTCTATCGACTGCTCTTCTTTATGCCAGTCATCTGACCGATCCGGAGCTGGCCGGGGCGCATCGGCAACGCTTTGCCGAACGTCTGAAAGGCCGTTTACAGAGTATTGAGCATCAGGTACGCGATATGCTGTTGTTCGCCCGCGGAGACCTGCCGCTGCCGGATCAGGTTAGCCCGGCGCAATTACTGGCGGCCCTGCAACAGCAAGCAGAACCCGTTTTGGAACAGTCGTTCGCCAGCTGCCGTTGGGTAGATCTCTGCCCGATTGGTTCAGAGCTGCGCTGCAACCAGGCAACGCTTCTCGGAGCGATCCAGAATCTGTTGGATAACGCTTTGCAAGCTGCGGGTAACGGGGCACGCTTGAAAGTGGCCCTGCGGGAAATGGAAGGCCAACTGAGCCTGAGTGTGGTCGATACCGGCCCCGGCATGAGTGCGTCGCAAATGGAACGCCTGGGCGAGCCTTTTCAGACCACTCGATCCAATGGTACCGGGCTGGGCCTGGCCGTGGTCAAGTCGGTTACCCGTGCCCATGGTGGCAGCTTTTTCCTGCGCAGCAAGCCCGGGCGCGGTACCTGTGTAGAGTTGCTGTTGCCCTTGCAGCGCCCAGAGCAGCAACGGGAGGCCAGTTGAATGCGTGCAGCCATAGTGAATGAGCCCGAGACACATGAGCATCCGCCGGTACTGCTGGTGGAAGATGATGCCAGCCTGCGCGAAGCGCTGACCGATACCCTGAGCCTGGCCGGTTACCCGGTGCTGGCTGCCGAGCATGGCGAAGCAGCCCTGCGCTTGCTCAGGCAGTACCCGGTGGCGATGGTGGTCAGTGATGTCAATATGCCGGGGATGGATGGCCATGCCCTGCTGCAGGTGCTGCGAGCTGAATACCCGCAGTTGCCGGTACTCTTGATGACGGCCTACGGCACGGTACAGCGGGCAGTTGACGCCATGCGCGCCGGTGCTGTGGATTATCTGGTCAAGCCCTTTGAGCCTGATGCCTTGTTGACCCTGGTCGCCCAGCACGGTTGCGGCCAGCTGCAAGCGGATAATGACGGCCCGGTGGCAGAAGAGCCCTCCAGTCAACAATTGTTGCAACTGGCTGCGCGCGTAGCTGCGAGTGATTCAACCGTGTTGATTTCCGGTGAGTCGGGTACCGGTAAAGAGGTGCTGGCGCGGTTTATCCATCAGCAGTCGTCGCGTGCCGAACAACCCTTTATTGCGATTAACTGTGCTGCGATTCCAGATAATATGCTGGAAGCCACGCTGTTCGGCCACGAGAAAGGTGCTTTCACCGGTGCCATTGCCGCGCAGTCGGGCAAGTTTGAGCAGGCCAATGGCGGGACGCTGCTGCTGGATGAAATCTCGGAAATGCCGTTGGGGCTGCAGGCCAAGTTGTTGCGGGTGCTGCAGGAGCGCGAGGTAGAGCGAGTGGGCGGGCGCAAGCTGATCCAGCTGGATATCCGTATTCTGGCTACCACCAACCGGGATTTGCTGGCAGCGGTGCAAGCGGGCGAATTCCGCGAGGACCTGTATTACCGCTTGAGTGTGTTCCCGCTGCAATGGCAGCCTTTGCGGGCGCGGCCAGGCGATATCGTGCCAATTGCCGAGCGTTTGCTGGCCAAGCATGCGCGCAAGTTGCAGCAGGTGCCTGTGCGTTTTGCTGCCGATGCCGTCGAGGCCCTGCGCAGCCATGCCTGGCCGGGTAATGTGCGCGAGCTGGATAATGCCGTACAGCGCGCGATGATTCTGCAACAAGGCGGGGTGATTCATGCCCAGGACCTGTGCCTGGACCTGCAGCCGGGGCAGGCCATGTCTGCCGCGCCGGGTGCTTCTGCCCGTGCCAATTATTCGACAGCGCCAGCTGACGAGCCGGTCGCGGTTACCGGACCCGGTGATCTGGAACGCGGCGTAAAGAAAACCGAGTACCAGATTATTGTCGATGTGTTGCGTGCGGAAGGCGGTAGCCGCAAAGACGCCGCCGAACGCCTGGGCATCAGCCCTCGGACCCTGCGTTACAAGCTGGCGCAGATGCGTGAAGCGGGGTTTGATGTAGTCGTTTAGCCAATATCAGCAACAAAATTAGTCAAAATCAGGGACAGACCCCATTTAAACCAAATGGGGTCTGTCCCTGATTTGTTTGTTAGTTTCGCCAATCCTGCCTGCCAACTTGGCACCCTTCTTGCTGTATTACTCTCAAAGCAATAGTCGCCGTCAATTTTTTGCGACTGGGAGGCCAGCATGACCCAGATTAGCCAGGGTGTTGAATTCAATCGTCTGATGATGCAAATGCGCGCCATGCAGATGGAAGCGACCGGCAAGCCGCAGGCACCTGCACCGGTAGAGCAGGGCCCGAAGGGTGCCGAGTTCTCCAATGTAATGCGCGGCGCGCTGGATCGCGTCAGCGAATTGCAGAAAACCACCAGCAACCTGCAGACCAGTTATGAAATGGGCGTGGCAGGTGTTGATCTGACTGACGTAATGATCGCTTCGCAGAAATCCTCAGTTGCCATGCAGGCAACCGTGCAAGTGCGCAACCGCATGGTAAGCGCTTATGAAGAAATCATGCGGATGCAGATTTGATTCGTCGACTGACCCTTGTAGACTCCCTCGCCAGCCGAGTTTGAGGATTGACCCATGGAAAGCCCAGCCACTGCCAACACCCCAGCGACCCGCCCGGAGGCCGATGCCAATCTGGAGCGCAAGCCATTGATGGGGCTGAACTTCCTGGATAATCTGGCGAACCTGCCGATGCTCAAGCAATTTGGTCTGCTGATTGGCCTGGCGGCCAGTGTGGCGATCGGTTTCGCCGTCGTACTCTGGTCGCAGGAGCCTGAATGGCGCCCGCTGTACAGCAGCATGGACAGCTACGATGCCGGTCAGGTGGTTGATCTGCTGCAACAGAGCCGCATTCGTTACCGGGTTGAACCGAACAGCGGCGCCTTGCTGGTACGCAGTGAAGATCTGTCTGCTGCACGTATGACCATGGCTCAGGCCGGGGTAACGCCGACCGACCGCAATCTCGGCTTTGAAATCATGGACCGTGATCAGGGCTTTGGCAGCAGTCAGTTCATGGAAACCACCCGCTACCGGCGGGGCCTGGAAGGCGAGCTGGCACGGACCATTTCCAGCATGAGCAATATTCGTGGCGCGCGGGTGCATATCGCCATGCCGCGTTCCACCGTATTTGTGCGCGATGACCGTCGCCCCAGCGCGTCAGTGTTGCTGGAAACCTTCGGCAATCGTCGCCCGGAACCCAGCCAGGTCATGGCCATCGTCAATCTGGTGGCGACCAGTGTTCCCGAGTTGAGCCGTGATCAGGTCACCGTGGTCGATCAGGCCGGCAATCTGTTGTCCGATCAGGCCGAGCTGACTGAGCTGACCATGGCTGGCCGCCAGTTTGACTACACCCGCCGGCTGGAAGATACCTATACCCGCCGAGTGCATAATATTCTGCAGCCGGTACTGGGGCAGGGGCGCTACAAGGCGGAAGTCTCTGCTGATGTGGACTTCAGTTCGGTCGAATCTACCTCGGAGATGTTCAGCCCGGAGTCCTCCTTGCGCAGCGAACAGGTCATGACCGAACAACGCGCTGGCGGCGGTGCTCCGGCTCAGGGTATTCCCGGTGCACTGGCCAACCAGCCCCCGGGGGCTGCTCAGGTGCCTGAGCAGGTCATTGATCCGGAAACCGGTGAACCGGTTTTACCGCTGCCCCCACGAGACAGCCGTGAGCAGGCGACACGCAACTTTGAGCTTGACCGTCAGATCAGTTACACCCGTCAGTCGCAGGGTCGCTTGCGTCGACTTTCTGTCGCTGTGGTTGTGGATGACCCGGTACAAGTCGACCCCAACACGGGAGAAATGACCAGTTCGCCGCTTAGCGAAGCTGAAATTGCCCGCTTTACCCGTCTGGTTCAGGACGCCGTTGGCTTTGATGCCACTCGGGGTGACAGCGTCAGTGTGATCAATGCGCCTTTTGTGCCGGAAGGTGAACTGGAAACCATTCCGGAGATTCCTTTCTGGTCGCAGCCCTGGTTCTGGGACATCGCCAAGCAGATTCTCGGTATACTCTTTGTATTGGTTCTGGTGTTCGGGGTACTGCGTCCGGTGTTGAAGAACCTGACCAGCAACTCGCGCAGCGAAGGTAGCGATTATGCACTGGGTCTGCCGGGTGGCGGCAGCATGGGTAATGAGGGTTTCGGTGATCTGAGCGAAGATCAGGTCAGCCTCTCGGGGCCGGCATCCAGTCCGGTCATGTTGCCGCCGCCGACCGCCGGTTATGAACAACATCTGAATGCCATCAAGGGTCTGGTTGCCGAAGATCCCGCCCGGGTAGCTCAGGTGGTCAAAGAGTGGGTCAACGCCGATGAGTGAAGAAGCGAAAAAAGTCACCCAGAAAATGTCCAAACTGGACAAGGCAGCAATTTTTCTGCTCAGTCTCGGTGAATCGGATGCTGCTGCCATTCTCAAGCATATGGGTCCGAAAGAAGTACAGCGGGTCGGTAGCGCCATGGCCGGTATGCGCACTGTGCAGCGCGAGCAGGTGCAGGGCGTGATGAGCGAGTTTGTCGAGCAGGTTGGCGAACAGACCGGCCTTGGTGCGGGCGCGGATTCCTACATTCGTACCATGCTGACCCAGGCGCTGGGTGAAGACAAAGCCAACAGCCTGGTCGACCGCATCCTGCTGGGTGGCAGTACCTCGGGTCTGGACAGCCTGAAATGGATGGAGCCGCGTGCGGTGGCTGATGTCATTCGCTATGAGCACCCACAGATTCAGGCCATTGTGGTTGCCTATCTTGACCCTGACATGGCGGCAGAGGTGGTCAGCTACTTCGATCCCAAGGTGCGCCTTGATGTGCTCCTGCGCGTATCTGCGCTGAATACGGTGCAGCCTTCCGCATTGAAAGAGCTGAACGAGATTCTCGAGAAGCAGTTTGCTGGTAACTCGAATACCACGCGGGCGGCTATGGGCGGTATCAAGCGCACTGCTGATATCATGAACTTCCTTGAAAGCAGCACAGAAGCCCAGTTGATCGAACAGATCCGCGAAATTGACGAGGACCTGTCGACCAAGATCGAAGACCTGATGTTCGTCTTCGATAACCTGTCGGATATTGATGATCGCGGTATTCAGGCGCTGTTGCGTGAAGTCTCTTCGGAAGTACTGATTGTGGCGCTCAAGGGGGCCGACGAAACGCTGAAAGAGAAGATTTTCCGCAATATGTCCAAGCGT
>SKFV01000045.1 GCA_007117785.1 Pseudomonas sp. | reverse complement strand
GGATGAAACCGGTAATCAAGCAATTCAAGTTGGGTGACAGCACAATCACTCTGGAAACTGGTCGCATAGCGCGCCAGGCGACGGGTGCCGTACTGGTCACCGTCGATGATGCGGTCAGCGTTCTGGTCACTGTGGTTGGTGCCAAGAAAGCCGACGCCGGCCGGGATTTCTTCCCGCTGTCGGTACACTATGTAGAGAAAACCTATGCCGCCGGCCGTATCCCCGGCGGTTTTTTCAAGCGTGAAGGGCGTCCGTCGGAAAAAGAGACCCTGACCTCGCGCCTGATTGATCGCCCGATCCGTCCACTGTTCCCGGACGGCTTCATGAATGAAGTGCAGGTTGTCTGCACTGTGGTGTCAACCGACAAGACGACCGATCCGGATATTGCCGCAATGATCGGTACCTCCGCAGCTCTGGCGATTTCCGGTATTCCCTTCGAGGGGCCGATTGCCGGTTCGCGCGTTGGTTTTGACGAGAATAATGGCTATATCCTCAATCCCAACTATGAGCAGCTGAAAAGCTCGCGCCTGGAAATGGTGGTTGCCGGTACTGAAGATGCCGTGTTGATGGTTGAATCAGAAGCCAAAGAGCTGACTGAAGACCAGATGCTGGGCGCGGTACTCTTTGCCCACATGGAATTCCAGCCAGCCATTCAGGCGATCAAGGAATTGGCCGCTGAAGCCGCCAAGCCGACCTGGGACTGGCAGCCGGAGCCGGAAAATACCGCGCTGCTGGATGCGATCAAGTCCCAGTTTGGCGCCGGCATTGCCGAGGCCTACACCATCACCGACAAGATGGCGCGTTATACCCGTCTTGGCGAACTGCGCACCCAGGCGATCGAAGCGATCGCTGGCGAGGCTGACGATCAGCCAAGTGCCGGTGATGTGAAGGATGCTTTCGGTGAAATCGAATACCGTACCGTGCGTGAAAGCGTGGTGAACGGTAATCCGCGTATCGACGGTCGTGACACCAAGACCGTTCGCCCGTTGAACATCGAAGTCGGTGTGCTGGGTCGCACTCACGGTTCGTCGCTGTTCACCCGTGGTGAAACGCAGGCGCTGGTAGTGACCACCCTGGGTACGGCGCGTGATTCACAGTTGCTGGATACCCTGGAAGGTGAAAAGAAAGATCCCTTCATGTTCCACTACAACTTCCCTCCCTATTCGGTCGGTGAGTGTGGTCGCATGGGTGGTACAGGCCGCCGTGAAATCGGCCATGGCCGCCTGGCGCGCCGTGGTATCCAGGCCGTCATGCCGGATATGGAAGAATTCCCCTACACCATCCGTATCGTGTCGGAAATCACCGAATCCAACGGCTCCAGCTCCATGGCCTCCGTCTGTGGTGCCTCTCTGGCACTGATGGACGCTGGTGTGCCACTGACCGCACCGGTCGCTGGTATTGCCATGGGTCTGGTCAAGGAAGGCGACAAGTACGCGATCCTGACTGACATCCTGGGTGATGAAGATCACCTTGGCGACATGGACTTCAAGGTAGCCGGTACCGAGAAAGGTGTAACTGCCCTGCAGATGGACATCAAGATCAACGGTATCACCGAAGAGATCATGGAAACTGCTCTGGCCCAGGCACTGGAAGCCCGCCTGAATATCCTGCAGCAGATGAACCAGGTACTGCCGGCTTCACGCAAGGAACTGTCTGCCAACGCGCCGACCATGATCAGCATGAAGATCGATTCCGACAAGATCCGCGACGTGATCGGCAAGGGTGGCGCGACCATCCGCAGCATCTGCGACGAAACCGGTGCCTCGATCGATATCACCGATGACGGTACCGTGAAGATCTTTGCTGCCAGCAAGGATGCAGCCAACGCTGCCAAGGCGCGGGTTGACGGCATCACTGCCGAAGCCGAAATCGGCAAGATCTACAGCGGTAAGGTCGAGCGTATCGTTGATTTTGGTGCCTTCGTCAGCATCTTGCCGGGCAAGGACGGTCTGGTTCACATCTCGCAGATCGCCAACACCCGCATCGAGAAAGTTACCGATGTACTGCAGGAAGGTCAGGAAGTGCGCGTGCTGGTTCTCGACGTGGACAACCGTGGCCGCATTAAGCTGTCGATGAAAGATGTCGACGCTGCCGAGGTTAGCGGGGTCTGAGACCTGCGTTGACTGGTGGTAACAAAAAACCCGGCCTCTGGCCGGGTTTTTTTGTCTGTTCAATTGCTTGCGGGTAGTCCTTTGCTTTAAAGCGCCAGCCGCGTTTAAATGGGGTACATTTTCCGAATCAAGGCCGAGTCCTTATGCTCTGGTTGTTAACGTTGCATATTGCCGCCTTGCTGATCTGGGCAGCCGGACTTATTTATCTACCTCTGCTGATTGCCGGTACGCGCTCGGACAGTCTGGCTCTGGGTGGCGCGCCTGCTAACGCCGATTCCATTGCCCGCTGGCTGTTTACGCGTGTCGCCAGCCCGGCGGCGGCGGTGGCCATTGTCGCCGGCAGCGCCGTATTCCTGGTCAATGGCACCACGGATCTGTGGCTGATGGCCAAATTGACCCTGGTGACCCTGCTGGTAGTAGCGCATGCCTTCAGTGGCTTGCTGGTGATTCGCCTGGAGGCGGGCAAACCAGTGGTGAACGCCAGCTACATCTTGCTTGTCGGCGTGCTGGTGCTGTCGGCAGCCATTCTCTGGCTGGTATTGGCCAAGCCGGTGTGGGGGTGGAGTTGATGTCGCTTTTGTCAGGGCCGGGTGTCGCGATTTTGCGCCCCTTCAATATCGACACCCACTGCATATTCGTAGACCAATTGGCCACCCAGATACCCCGTGACAGCGATCAACAAGCCGCTGAGCACGCTCAGATAAAGTCCCCAGGGAAAGATGGCGCTGACCGGATCCTGCAGTCGCAGCAGCCAGTTGAGGCTGGCCAGGGACAACAGCATGATCGCCAGCAAGCCATGACTCCAGCCACTGACCAGGCGACGAATCTGGCGCACGCTGAGCAGGTCGAGCATGCCGACGATGCCGGCCAGGACGCCACCCAGGGCCCCAACACCCGCCAACCACAGGCTGGCACGGGCCCAGAAGGTATCGGCGGTGAGCAGAAAAGCCAGGTCGGTAGCAATCAGGCCGATCAGCGCCGCCACCGGAAAGTGCACCATTGCCGGGTGCAAGGGGTGGCCACGAATGGCCATACGGCTGGGAATGGGCGATGTGGGCATTGGCTGTCTCGGTTGCGCACTAACAGGAATGAAGCCGGGAAAGACCGGCATCAAATATCAAGGGTAACAGTCTGTGCAGGTTTAGCCAGCCCCGCGCTCCTGGCTGGTTGCAGTGGCCCCTTGTCGACCCTGGACCCGGCAGGGCCGGCTGCGGCGTCAGCGGCGGCGCTATGGTGGGGTATGTTCGCGGTGGCCAGCATGGTGTTGGTCGTGCTCTGTGGGCTCTGGTGGTATGCCATGCGGCGTTCGCCAACAGAACTATCACCAACCCGTCAGACGCAACTGGAAAGACGCTGGATTATCGGTGGTGGCCTGATCTTGCCAATGCTTTGTATCAGTATCTTGCTGGTCTTCGGTCTTCCGGCCGGGCAACGCATGCTGCCCTTGCCAGTGGAGGGCAAGGAGCCGCTGGTGATCGAGGTCACCGGACATATGTGGTGGTGGCAGATCGAATACCCCGAGCAGGGCATCGAGCTGCAGAATGTGCTGCATATCCCGGTCGATCACCCGGTGGATATCCATTTGCGTAGCGCGGATGTGATTCATGCCTTCTGGGTGCCTCGTCTGGCGGGCAAGCTGGATGCTATTCCCGGGCGCACCAATGTGCTGCGCCTGCAGGCCAGCCAGAGCGGTGAGTTTCATGGCCAGTGTGCCGAATTCTGCGGGGCTGGCCACAGCCATATGCATTTCCGGGTAATCGCCCATGAGGCGGACAGCTTCAGGGACTGGATCGAGGAGCAAGGTAGCGATGAGTGAACCCGGCAACACCCGCGCGACCACCATGGCGAAGGTCTGGGCCAATCTGCCGGGCTGGGGCCAGTTGGCAGCAGTAAATCACACCAGTATTGGCCTGCGCTTTATGGTCACCGGCATGCTGTTCTTTCTGGTCGGTGGCGTCCTGGCCATGCTGGTACGAACCCAGTTGGCACTGCCGGAACAGGACCTGATCAGTCCGGAAGCCTACAACCAGCTGTTCACCATGCATGGCACGGTGATGATGTTCCTGTTCGCCATACCGGTGCTGGAGGGCCTGGCGCTCTACCTGATCCCCAAGTTTATTGGTGCCCGCGACCTGGTGTTTCCGCGGATTAGCTCGCTGGGCTATTACTGCTACCTCTTCGGTGGGCTGATCATCCTGTCCAGCCTGTTTTTCGGCGTGGCACCGGATTCCGGCTGGTTCATGTATACCCCCTTGAGCAGTGCCGAGTTTTCCCCGGGGCCAGGCTCCGACTTCTGGTTGCTGGGGATTACCTTTGTCGAGATATCCGCCATGGCGGCGGGTATCGAGTTGACCGTCTCCATTCTGCGTACCCGCGCGCCGGGCATGACCTTGAGCAAGATGCCGATCTTCTGCTGGTACATTCTGGCCATGGCGCTGATGATCGTGTTCGGCTTTCCGCCGCTGATTCTGGGCAGCATTCTGCTCGAGTTGGAGCGCGCAGCGGGCATGCCGTTTTTCAGTGTCGCCGAGGGGGGCGACCCTTTGCTCTGGCAGCACCTGTTCTGGTTGTTTGGCCATCCCGAGGTGTACATCATCTTTTTGCCGGCAGCGGGCATTGTCTCGACGCTGATTCCGGTATTCGCCCAGCGACCGCTGGTGGGTTATCGCTGGGTGGTACTGGCGATTCTGCTCATGGGTTTCATCAGTTTCGGGCTCTGGGTGCACCATATTTTTACCGTGGGCATTCCGCAACTGGCGCAAGTGTTCTTTTCTCTGGCCAGTATGCTGGTCGCCATTCCCACCGCGATTCAGGTGTTTGCCTGGCTGGCCACGCTGTGGACCGGAAAGGTGCGGTTTGAATTGCCGATGCTGTGGATTTTCGGTTTTCTGGTGATTTTCGTGTGTGGTGGCCTGACCGGCGTCATGCTGGCGCTGGTGCCGTTCAACTGGCAGGTGCACGATACCCATTTTGTGGTTGCCCACCTGCACTATGTGCTGGTCGGCGGCATGCTGTTTCCGCTGATGGCGGGGCTGTATTACTGGCTGCCCCAATTGACCGGTCGCATGCCGAGCAAGCGCCTGGGCACCTGGGGGTTCTGGCTGACCTTTGGCGGGTTCAATGCCACCTTCCTGCTGATGCACCTGACCGGTCTGCTGGGGATGCCGCGACGGGTCTATACCTACGAGGCCGGGCTGGGTTGGGACTGGCTCAACTTGTTGTCTTCAATTGGCGGCTTTGTGATGGCAGCGGGTCTGGCGATGGTGCTGTTGGATCTGTTGCTGCATAGCCGCTTCGGACGCCCGGCCG
>SKFV01000320.1 GCA_007117785.1 Pseudomonas sp. | reverse complement strand
CAGCTTCACTTTGGCCGTCACCATCACCACTGTCACTCTCGGTAAATTCCCTGCCATGGCTACCGAGCGGTATCTCATCCCCCACCTGAATCGGCTGGATCGCTCGTGGTGGGTGGTTGAATGCGCCGAGCAGAGTATCCGACAACACCTTGTACTTGCCTTCGTTCACCGAGGAAATCGAATACATGACGACAAAAAAGGCAAACAACAGGGTGATGAAATCAGCGTAGGACACCAACCAGCGTTCGTGGTTTTCCGGTTCGGGCCGCATTCGACGACGCATGACCTACTCCAGGAAGCCCTCAAGCTTCATTTCAATGGCGCGCGGATTTTCGCCTTCGGCAATGGATAGCAAACCTTCCAGCAACATCTCACGGTAACGTGATTGCTGCATGACCACGGACTTGAGCTTGTTGGCCATCGGCAACAGAAACAGGTTGGCCAGTGCTACGCCATAGATGGTCGCCACGAAGGCAACCGCAATCCCGCTACCCAGCGCGGAGGGGTCAGCCAGATTACCCATGACATGAATCAAACCCATTACCGCACCAATAATACCAATGGTTGGCGAATAACCACCCATACTCTCGTACACCTTGGCCGCCATCAGGTCGCGGCTTTCCTGGGTGATCAGGTCAACCTCCAAAATGCTGCGCAAGGCTTCCGGCTCATTGCCATCGACCAGCAAATGCAGGCCTTTGCGCACAAAGGGGTCAGGTTCCAGATCAGCCAGGCTTTCCAGCCCGAGCAGGCCCTCCTTGCGCGCCGTAGTGCTCCATTCGATTATGCGAACTATGCCTTCCTGCAAGCGCTGAGGCGGCGGCACAAAGATCCAGCGCGCGATAACCAGCGAGCGCTTGAAAATGGGTAGCGGCGTCTGAATAAAAGCGGCCCCCAGAGTACCCCCGAGTACAATGACCGCAGCAGGGCCATTGAGCAGGGCACCCAAATGGCCACCCTCAAGATAATTGCCGCCAATAATGGCCACAAAGGCCAGAATGACACCAATTATACTGAGGATATCCATCAGCCCAACTCCGCCAGGTAACGGCCGATATCATCCAGACTGTAGATGCCATCGGCCAGATTCGCCTTGGCAATGGCCATGGGCATACCGTAGATCACACAACTGGCCTCGTCCTGCGCCCACACCTGACTGCCAGCCTGCTTGAGCATGCGCGCAACTTCTGGACCGTCTGCGCGCATAGCTGTGAGCACAATCGCCAACACCTTGTCCTGGAACGACTTGGCTGCAGAGCCAAAGGTGACATCCACGCAGGGCTTGTAATTCAGGCGCTCATCACCCGGCAGGATGCGCACTGTACCCCTGCCATCAAGCATCATCTGTTTTCCGCCCGGCGCCAGCAAGGCTGTGCCGACGCGCAGGATATCGCCGTCTTCAGCTTCCTTGACATGAATCTTGCACAGCTTGTCCAGGCGCTCGGCAAACGCCTTGGTGAAGGCTGCCGGCATATGCTGCACCAGGAGCAGCGGCGCCGGGAAATTGGCTGGCAATTGCGTAAGTACTTTCTGCAAAGCAACCGGGCCACCTGTCGAAGTGCCAATGGCGACCAGCTTGTATTGGCGTTTGCGCGGTGGCGGACTACTGGACTGTCGCGGGGCTGGCGGTGCCTCTTTGCGCGGCGCAACAGGCTCACTCAGCGGCCGACGCAACCCGGTAGCGGGCGCCTTAGTGGTGGCCGGAGCCGAACTGCGGCTGGGGCCGCTGAGACCGAGAGAATGCCGGTTGGTCCGCGCCAGGGTATGCACACGCTCGCAAAGCAACTGGCGCACCTTGTCGGGATTGCGCGAAATATCTTCAAAATTCTTTGGCAGGTAATCCGCCGCCCCGGCTTCCAGCGCATCCAGGCTGACGCGGGCACCTTCGTCGGTCAGGGAAGAGAACATCAGCACCGGCGTAGGGAAGCGTTGCATGATTTCCTTGACCGCAGTAATGCCGTCCATCACCGGCATTTCATAATCCATGGTGATAACGTCAGGCCGCAATGACTGGACCTTTTCGATTGCTTCCTTGCCGTTGGTGGCTGTACCGACAACTTCGATCTGCACATCACCGGCGAGAATTTCCGTGACCCGGCGGCGGAAGAATCCAGAATCGTCCACCACCAGTACCTTGACCGCCATACCATCTCCCAATCACTGTGCGGGCCGGTGCAAGCCAGGCCCTGAAACCGTTACTCAACCCGCAGCAGTTCGCCTGGTGGAAACGGCGATATCAGCCACGACGGGCATAACGCTTGAGCAGGCCCGGAATATCCAGAATCAGGGCAATGCGTCCATCACCGGTAATAGTCGCGCCAGCCATACCCGCAGTACCGTGCAGCATACGACCCAAAGGCTTGATCACGACCTCTTCCTGGCCAACCAGTTGGTCAACCACAAAGCCAACCTTCTGCGTGCCGACGGACACTATTACCACACTGGCCGCTGAATTGTCCGAGGTATCATTCACACCTGGCAGCAACCAGCGCTTGAGATAGAACAGCGGCAGCGTCTTGTCACGTACGATGATGACTTCCTGACCATCAACCACGTTGGTCCGCGACAGATCAAGACTGTAGATCTCGTTAACGTTGACCAGTGGCAAGGCAAACGCCTGATCGGCCAGCATGATCATCAGGGTTGGCATGATCGCCAGCGTCAGCGGCACCTTGATGGCAATCCGCGAGCCCTTGCCCTTGGTCGATTCGATATTGATGATGCCGTTGAGCTGGGAAATCTTGGTCTTGACCACATCCATGCCAACACCACGACCGGACACATCGGAGATTTCCGTCTTGGTCGAGAAACCCGGAGCCAGAATCAGGTTAAAGCACTCGTTCTCGCTCAGACGCTCGGCAGCATCCTTGTCCATCATGCCCTTCTCGACTGCCTTCGCGCGCAGCACGTCCGCATCCATACCGCGGCCATCGTCCGTGATGGTCAGCAGAATATGGTCGCCTTCCTGTTCGGCGGCGAGCACTACCTTGCCGGTACGCGGCTTACCCGCCTGCTCGCGCTCATCGGGCATCTCGATGCCATGATCGACCGAGTTGCGCACCAGGTGAACAAGTGGATCAGCCAGGGCCTCAACCAGATTCTTGTCCAGATCGGTCTCTTCGCCGATCAGCTCCAGGTTGATCTCTTTTTTCATGTTGCGTGCAAGATCGCGAACAACACGCGGAAAGCGGCCGAAGACCTTCTTGATCGGCTGCATGCGGGTTTTCATCACTGAGGACTGAAGATCGGCAGTTACCACATCCAGATTGCTGACCGCCTTGCTCAACTGCTCGTCGTTACTGCTGTCACCCAGGCGTACCAGCCGGTTACGCACCAGCACCAGCTCGCCGACCATATTCATGATCTCGTCCAGCCGCGCAGTATCCACACGCACAGTGGCATCCACGGCAGGCGCTTCACTGGCCCCGTTGCCAGCAGCTGGCTTGGCTACCGGTTTTTTCTCGGCAGCCGGGGGTGCAGCAGGCCTGGCAGCAGGTTTTGGCTCTGGCTTCGGCACTGATGGCTTCTCAGCTTTCGGTGTCGCCTTGACTGCAGATTCGGACTTGGCAGCTGGCTTGTCTGCCGGATTGTCTGCCGGCTTGTCTGCTGGCACAGTCGGAGCGCTGGTTTCCGCATCAATTCCGGGACCTTTACCTTTGCCGTGCAACTCATCAAGCAGAGCTTCAAATTCGTCATCACTGATATCATCCCCGGCAGTCTCGACGGCCGGCTTGCTGGCCGGCTTCTCTGCAGCCGCAGGCGCAGCAGCCGGGGGCTTACCACTGCCGTGCAACTCATCAAGCAGGGCCTCGAATTCATCTTCAGAGATATCGTCATTGTTGCTGGCTGCGGCTGACGCAGGTGGCGCTGCCGGGGCAGCTTTTACGACCGGGGGTTTGCCCGACCCGTGCAACTGATCGAGCAGGGCTTCAAATTCATCATCGGTAATTTCGTCGCTCTCAGCCGGACTGGCCGCTGAGGCGTCGACCGTTTGAGCACCCCCTGCATCCGGCTTGTGAAGGGCATCGAGAAGCTGCTCGAACTCATCGTCGGTAATATCACCCTCGGGAGAGGTTGCCGTGCTGTCATCGGACGGAGCCGCTTCGACATCAGGTTCAGCCGATGCAGCGGGGATCTCCGCGGCCGGCGCATCAGCGGATGCAGGCTGGGCCAGAAGCGACAAGGCAGCAAGCAACTCAGGATCGGCCGGCGTCGGCTCACGCCGTTCACGCACCTCGTCAAACATGCTGTTGACGCTGTCGAGTGCCTGCAACACCACATCCATCAGTTCAGATGTGACCCGGCGCTCACCTTTACGCAGGATGTCGAAAACGTTTTCGGCAATATGACAGCAACCGACCAGAGCATCGAGTTGCAGGAAACCCGCACCACCCTTGACGGTATGAAAGCCGCGAAAGATAGCATTGAGCAAATCGGTATCATCCGGACGATTTTCCAGTTCAACCAACTGCTCGGACAACTGCTCGAGGATTTCACCCGCCTCGACCAGAAAGTCCTGCAGGATTTCCTCGTCCGCATCGAAACTCATGCACCCACTCCCCTAGAATCCAAGGCTGGACAGAAGATCATCAACTTCATCCTGTCCCGACACAACGTCTTCTCTTTTATCGGCATGAATCTGCGGACCTTCACCCCCAGTAGAGGTTTTTTTCTGTTCTTGTTGTTTTTCATCGTGCTTGATACCGGCAATGCGGTCGACATGACCGGCCATTCGTACCAGATTGACCAGGCTTTCCTCGACATCGTGAACCAGGGTAGTGACCCGTTTGATGACCTGCCCGGTAAGATCCTGGAAGTCCTGCGCCAACATGATGTCGTTCAGGTTGCTGCTGATCTGGCTGCTGGATTGCTCCGTCTGTTCGAGAAACTCGCCCATGCGTCGGTAGAGGTCACGAAATTCTTCTGCAGCCATTTCACGTCGCTGCAGCCGTTGCCAGTCAGCTCGCAAGGCGGCGGCCTGCTGCCCCAGATCGGCAGCTACTGGCACAGTCTCGTCAACCAGATCCATGGTCTTGTTGGCTGCGCTTTCAGTCAGTTTGACCACATAATCGAGCCGATCAGAGGCATCTGCAATCTTGGACCCTTCAACATCTACTGCCTGCTCACCAAGGGCGTGACTGGTATCCAGCTGGAAGTTGACGATCGCATTGTGCAGTGCGCGGGTGAGCTGACCAACTTCATGGTAGAGGCCGCGATCGCGTGCCTGATTGATGGCATGTACCACCAGAATGGCTTCGCCGAACTTACCCTGCTCCAGGTACTCAACCAGCAGCTGCGCGTTATCCTTGAGTGATTTCTCAAACTCCTGAGCGGTCGCCTGGCCGGGATCCTTACTTAACGCCATAACCTGTACCCCAGTGCTTGATTATTGTGCCTGTACGCGCTCAAAAATCTTTTCGAT
>SKFV01000234.1 GCA_007117785.1 Pseudomonas sp. | reverse complement strand
CTGACCGCTATCCTCCGGGCCATGTTCGGCAATCACAGCCAGCAAGCGCTCGGCCACAAAATCAGGCGTGAACAATTTGTCTTTCGGCACCCGTGCCTGGAAAGGCTTGGATAATCCGGTATCCGTAGTGCCCGGGTGCAACAGCAGGCAGCAGCCATGGCGATTCAAGCGTCGCCACTCGATAGCAAAGGTACGCAGCAACATATTCTGCGCCGCCTTGCTGGCCCGGTAGGCATACCAACCACCCAGTTGATTGTCACCAATCGAGCCGACCCGGGCTGACAGCGAAGCAAAACTGCTGCGGTGCTTGCCGCGCAGTAACGGAAGCAAAGTCTGGGCCAGCAATATCGGTGCAAAGGCATTGATACGGAAACTGTGCTCAAGTGCGGCCAGGTCGACCTGCTGCAACGACTTCTCCGGTTGCTGGCCGTCTGGCTGATGCAAGAAACCGGCACAGTTGATCACCAGATGCAGCCGCTCGGTCTGTTGCTGCAACTGCTGCGCCAGCTTGCCCAGCTGCACCGGATCGGTCAGGTCAGTCGCATAGCGGCAGAGGCGCTGATCAGTCGGCTCCGTGTGTGGCCAATTGCGCGCCACGGCATGCACGCACCCGACCTCGGGTAGCGCCAACAACTGCTCTACCAGCGCCGCGCCTATGCCGCGACTGGCTCCGGTGATGAGTACCTGTGCCGGCTCGTCGAGCGACAAGGGAAATGCCATATACAGCCTCCGGTTTTGGCGGGACAATACCCGTATTGACTGTTCAGGAAGCCAACTGCATGACCCTGTGGATCGACGCTGATGCCTGCCCCAAACCTATCCGCGAAATCGTACTGCGCGCCTCAAAGCGGCGGCAGATACCGCTGATCATGGTTGCCAACCATTCCCTCGGCCTGCCCCCCGCGCCCCTGCTGCGCCAGATTGTGGTCCCCGGTGGCGCCGACGAAGCCGACCATTACATCATCGAACACGCGGTGCCCGGTGATCTGGTTGTCACAGCCGATATTCCACTGGCCGACGGCCTGGTGCGCCGTGAAGTGACGGCGATCAACCCGCGCGGGCAGATTTATGACAAGGGCAGCATTGGTGAGCGGCTGGCCGTGCGCAACCTCATGGATGAACTGCGTGGGGCCGGCCTGGCAGGTCGCAGTGGCCCCGCCCCATTCAGCGAAAAAGACAAACAGGCCTTTGCCAATGCGCTGGATCGTCTGCTTGGCCAGCGCGGCAGGTAGTCCTGTTAATGCCGAGTTACAAACTGACCAACCTGAGCAGCCAGACGACTGCGCAACGTGTCCATGTCTTCCGACAATTGCTGAAGATCCGCCGACTGCTCGGCGTTGGCGCTGGCGATGCCCCCGACCTCCTGCAAGTGCCGAGCAACGTCCTCTCCAACCGTGGATTGCTCATGGGTCGCAGTGGCAATCTGCGCGTTCAGCTGATTGATATGGGCAATTTCACTCACCACCTCGCTCAGGGTTTGCGCGCCCGACTCAGCAGCGGCCAGACATTGCTTCACTGAGCCCTGACTGCGCAGCATGGAATCACGTGCCGACTCGGACGCCTTCTGCAAGCGCTCGATAAAGTTCTGGATTTCCATGGTTGACTGGGCCGTGCGCTGTGACAGATTACGCACCTCGTCCGCGACCACGGCAAACCCACGACCCTGCTCACCCGCTCGCGCTGCTTCAATAGCTGCATTGAGCGCCAGCAAATTGGTCTGCTCGGCCACCGCCTTGATGGCATCCACCACCTGATAGATCTCGTTGGCAATGTCAGCAGCACCAGATACCGCTTCACTGGTCAGATCGATATCCTGATTCAGGCTGCCAATCTCCCTGCTGAGCTGCTGCATGGACTTATTGCCCAACTGCGCATGATCATTGGCCTTGGCAGCCGCATTGGCCGCTTCGTCGGCACTTTGTGCAACCTGATGCGTTGCCGTACTCAATTCGCCCATGGCCTGGGTCATGTAGCGCGATTCCTCAGCTTGCTTGCGTGACCCTTGATTGACTTGCGTCGCGCGCTCACTGAGCTGCTGACCAAGCTCACTGAGCTCATTGACCTCGCGATTGATCACACCTATGGACGCATCGAGATTGTCCACGAAGCCATTGAAACTGAGGATCATCTGGGTCTGCATGGGAACCCGGTAAGCAAGGTTAGTAGATTTGCCGTCACCAACCATACGCATGGTAGCCTCACCCAGCGCTTCACCTTCGAGTGCATCGGTATAAGACTGACGCGCCAGAAAGGCCAACACTGCCGTTTCTACCACGACATAGCCGGCATGCAGAAAGATCACACCCCAGCTCCCTTCGCGCACGACATAAATGCCTGCACCCGCAGTCTGCAGGTAATAGAAACTCAAGTGATGCACTGCGATAATTGCTGCCGCTATGACGATCGGTAACCAGTCGCGGTAATAAATCAAGACCGCCAGCAGGACAAAGATGGAGAAGTGCATTTCAGTCAGGCCCTGAGCCTGGTTGATATGCAATGCCGACATCACCATCAGGGCAATCGCCACCGCGCAACGAAACAGGCGCTGCCCGCCAATCAATACCTGCAGAAGATGAATGACCAGCAGAGTACCACCACCCACGAGTAGTGCCTGCAGCCAGGTACCGTAAATCAGAGCCAGTCCAAAAGAAAACAACAGACAAATCCACAGCACCACCAGCATCACCCGGTCGGCGCGCTGGTAGAAGCGGGCCAGGCTCAAAGCATTTAAATCGACATTTTTCGGCATAGTGATCACTCGCGGTGTAATTCACACAGACAGGACACGGTATCCTGCCGGGTTATATTGACAGCCCCACCTGCCAACAGGCGCTGAATCACCGGTTCGACAAAGCTGCTGTCACTGTTGCAGTGGGCACCATCACTGTAGGGGCCCACATAGGAAAGCTCGCCGCCGGCATCCCAGATCGCAATCGAAGGTGCGCCAGGCCAGTGACTCCATTCCTCTGGTATCGGCCAGAACGGCAATCCCTTTAATACTCCCCCCAGTCCTTCTGTGCTAGCCTGACCACTTCGGGCAAAACGCACGCCCTGGGCACTGAAGCGTCGGGTCATTTCCTCGACATAGGCTTCGTGCCCGGCACTACAGGGGCACTTGGCCTGCCAGACATGCAGCACCTGAATCTGTCCGGGAGCAAAGGGTGGCGCAACCTCGACACCCTGGAAAAAGGCCTGCCGTTCAAAATTGCGCAGGTATTGCGCCTCGAACCACCAGAACGCCCAGACAATACCACCGGCCCAGGCCAGCAAAAGCAGCGCAACCAGCGTATTACGTTGCCACTTATACATTTAAACCTCGATTTCTATACACAAGGATAACTCGCGTAAAAGTATTGTCAAAGAAAACAACCGAGCCGTACATGCCTGCGCTTGCCAGGAAGCCTTTGAAAAACGTAGGCGACGACTGCACGGATGCAGGACTTAGGACGAAGCAGGAGCCAGAGCCGAGGCCGGCGTAGCAAGGCAAAAACAGCCAAAAAAGCTTAGTTTACATGTTGTAAATGAGCATTTTGAGGCTGTTTTAACGCAGCTTCGGCAAAGCAGTTAGTTTTTCAGAGGCTTCCTGTCTCAATTCAGTCATAATTATGTGCTATATCCTTAACCATTATGGGTGTTTTCTACCCTGGGAGACGTTGTGAGCTTTGATCCTGCCAACCGCCACTATCCGCACAGCCGTTTGCGCCGTCTGCGCCGCAATGACTTTTCGCGCCGTTTGGTACGCGAGCATCAGCTGACCGCCAGCGATCTGATTTACCCGATGTTCATCCTCGACGGTGACAACCAGCGTGAAGCTGTAGCCTCCATGCCAGGTATCGAACGCCTGTCGATTGACCTGCTGCTCGAGGAAGCAGCTGAACTGGTTGAACTGGGTATCCCGGCGATTGCACTGTTCCCGGTCACCCCGCTGGAACGCAAATCCCTCGACGCTGCCGAAGCCTGGAATCCTGAGGGACTGGCCCAGCGCGCTACTCGCGCGCTGAAACAGGCGTTTCCCGAGCTCGGGGTAATTACCGATGTGGCCCTGGACCCTTTCACTACCCATGGTCAGGACGGCATAATTGATTCAGACGGCTACGTGCTGAACGACGTCACTATCGAGGCACTGGTCAAACAGACCCTGTCGCATGCCGATGCCGGTGCCGACATCGTTGCCCCGTCGGACATGATGGATGGGCGGGTTGGCGCCATGCGCCAGGCGCTTGAAGCCGCCGGCCACATTAACACCAGCATTCTGGCCTATTCAGCCAAATATGCCAGCGCCTACTACGGTCCTTTCCGCGATGCCGTTGGCTCTGCCGGCAACCTGGGCAAAGGCAACAAGGCCACCTATCAGATGGATCCGGCCAATGCCGATGAAGCCCTGCATGAGGTCGCACTGGATCTGGCCGAGGGGGCCGACATGGTGATGATCAAACCCGGCATGCCCTATCTGGATATCGTCCAGCGCGTCAAACAGGAATTCAAAGTGCCTACCATGGTCTATCAGGTGAGTGGCGAATACGCCATGCACCAGGCCGCCATTGCCAATGGCTGGCTGAGTGATGCCGTGATTCTGGAATCGCTCACCGCGTTCAAGCGGGCCGGTGCCGATGCGATTCTGACCTATTTTGCCAAGACCGCAGCACGCCAGCTGCGCGATCAAACTTGATACGAGGACACCATGCAGGATGCCAGCGACAGCCCGGTGCTGAACACCCCCGACAGCGACAATACGCCGCCCGAAACCAGCCGGCCAACGCCTGTGATTGAATCAGCGCCCGTGGTCGACATCAATGCGCCCGAGCTGTACATCCACCGAGAATTGTCGCAGCTGCAGTTCAACATCCGCGTGCTGGAGCAGGCGCTGGATGAGAATTACCCGTTGCTCGAACGGCTGAAATTCCTGCTGATCTTTTCCAGCAACATGGATGAGTTCTTTGAAATCCGCGTGGCCGGCCTGAAGAAACAAATCACCTTTGCCCGCGAATTGACCGGGCCAGATGGCCTGCAGCCGCAGCAAGTGCTGAGCAAGATCAGTGAGCTGGCACACGAGCAGGTCAGTCGCCAATACAAGATCCTCAACGATACCCTGCTACCGCAAATGGCTGACAAAGGTATCCGCTTTGTTCGCCGGCATCAGTGGACACATAAGCAGACGCTGTGGATCCGTCGTTATTTCCGCCAGGAAGTGGCCCCCATCATCAGCCCTATTGGCCTCGACCCGACTCACCCCTTCCCGCTACTGGTGAACAAGAGTCTGAACTTTATCGTCCAGTTGGAGGGCGTTGATTCCTTTGGCCGTGACTCGGGCCTGGCAATCATCCCGGCACCGCGTTCACTGCCGCGTCTGATCAAGCTGCCCGATGAGCTGTGCAATGGCGGTGACAACTTTGTTTTCCTCTCGTCGATCATCCACAACCATGCCGATGACCTGTT
>SKFV01000242.1 GCA_007117785.1 Pseudomonas sp. | reverse complement strand
GTTGTATGTGCGGCCATGCGCAAGCTGCTGCACATCATTTATGGCGTGCTTAAATCAGGCCAACCATTTGATCCTCAAAAGGCACTTGCACGGTGATCGGCAAGACGGTATCTACGTCAGGGCTTGGCCAGCGGAGGGCTTCACGGCCGGTACGAAACCAGCCCTCCTCGTAGGGGCACAGCATGCTGTGCCCGCGCCCTTCAAGCCTGCACAATCACCGGCTTGAACATCAACCGGCACAGCGCCGGGATCACCAGCAAGGTCAACAGGGTCGATGCCAGCAAGCCGGAAATGATCGCCCAGGCCATTGGCGGCCACAGCGTCGAAGACGACAACGCCAACGGCAGCAGCCCAGCCACTGTCGTCGCCGTGGTCAACAGAATCGGCCGCGTACGCCGCTGCACGGCTTCGGCCACGGCATCTTCGACACTGGCCCCGGCCAACAGCCGCTGATCAATAAGATCAATCAACACGATGGCGTTATTAACCACAATACCCACCAGCGCAATCACCCCGAGCAGCGACTGGAAACCAAAGGGCGAACCGCTGATAACCAACCCGGGAATCACCCCGACTGCAGCCAGTGGCACCGTCAGCAAAATAATGCCCACGCGGCGGAAGGAATTGAACTGCCAGAGCAGGAAGAACAGCAGCAACAGCATGCCCACCGGCGCCGTGGTCGCAATGGCGCTGTTGGCATCCCCCGAGCCCTCGCTGTCACCACCCACTTCCATTCGCGTGCCGGCGGGCAAGGGGTTTTCATCCAGATGCACTTGCAAAGCATCTTGCACCTGGCTGAAGGCATACCCCGGCTTCAGGTTGGCGGTCACTGTGGTCACCCGAACACCATTGCGCTGACGCACATTGGCCACTTCCCAGATCGGTTCAAATCGCGCTACAGCACTGAGCGGCACGCTTTGTCCGGCTGGATTGATCAGCAGCCCCGACGCCAGTTGCTGCACCGATTGCAGACTGCCTTCAGGAGTGCGCAGAACCAGCGGGATGGGCTCACGTTCCTGACGAAACATTTCAACCCGCGTACCCAGGCTACGACCGAACAGATCCTGCGCAACGGCAGCACGGCTGAGGCCAAACTGTTCAGCGCGCGCGTCGTCGACGATTACCTGCAACGCCGGCACACCGAGGTCAATGTCATGGCGCACATCAACACTGCCAGGAATATCACGCAGTGCCGCAAACAACTGCTCCGCCGCAGCATGGCGCTGCGCGTCGTCAGCGTGATACAGGCGCAGTTCGACCGGCGCCAGACGCGGCGGCCCCTGACCAAGGGTGCTGGGCACCAGATCCAGTTCCGGGTAATCGGCAGCATAGTCACGCAGGGCATCCATCACCGGGCGGGTGGCCGCCAGGTCCGTGGTATGCACCACCAGGCGACCGCGATGAGGCGATTCCGGCGCACGCATCAGATTGTAGAAAAAGCTCGGGCCGGCGTAACCCGCAAAACGCTCGATCCTCACCACGTCATCGCGCTGGCGCAACCAGCCTTCGACCTGTTCGGCCACGGCAGCGGTATGTGCCTGATCAGTCCCGATGGGCAAATAGATTTCCGCCACCACCAGTGGTCGGTCGGCATTGGGGAAGAACTGGGTTTTCAGCCAGGGCGACAACCCAAGACTGACCACCACCATCACACCGCCCAGAATGACCAGCGGAATCGGCGCCCGACGACTGGCAAGAGACAGCCAGTAAGATAGTCTTCCCATGACCCGTCCCTGCACGCGTTTGGCCGGCTTGAGGAAGCGACCCGCCAGCATGGCACTGACACTGACCGCCAGCAGATAACTGATCAGCAGGGTCAACATGATCATCACCGGAATCCCGCGGGTAAAGTCAGCCGTACCGCCCTTGGCCAACAGCAAGGGGGTAAAGGCCGCCAACGTGGTAGCGGTAGAAGCGCCCAGCGGCCCTGCCATTTCAGCAATCGCTGATTGCGCCGCCATGGCGCGCGACTCGCCATTACTCAGGCGGTGCTGCACGTTTTCCACCATCACAATGGCGTTATCAATCAGCACCCCAAGGGAAATCACCACCCCTGTCACCGCAATCTGGTGCAGAATCCCGCCACCGATGTTGTAGATACCCAGACTGATCAGCACCACCAGCGGCAGCATACTGGCCACCAGCAAGCCCATGCGCCAACCCATACCCAGCAAGACCACACCAACGATGATCAGCACACTGCCCAACAGACTGCGTTCCAGCCCATTCAGGCGGGCCTCGACGTTATCCGGCTGAAAATACACCTCATCAATCTGCAACGGAGAAAAGTCGCCTTCGAGCTGGGCGAGCCGTTCACGCACAGCCACCCCGAAACTCACCGTATCCAGTTGCCCGCGGCGTGGCACCAGGCCAACCATCACCGCCTGCTCGGCATCAAACCAGGCCCGAGGCTGGTGCGGCTCAACCGGTCCCCGCCAGACATCAGCCAGGGCCGACAGCGACACACTGCCACCCTGTGGCAAGGCAATCTGGGTCGCCGCCAACTCTTCGAGGCTGACAAATTCACTGTTTGGCAGCAGCCCAAGGCGCTGCTCGCCGGCCACCACAAAACCACCGGGCAACACCTGATTGCGCTCACTCAAACGACTCAATAACTGTCCGCGCGACAGGCCGTGGCGACGCAGTTCGGTATCCCGCAACGCAATGGTGATTTGCTCATCGGCGTGGCCATCGATCTCGATGCGCGACAGGCCGGGGATATCCATCATCGCCCGTTTCAGTCGCTCGGCCTCGTTGCTCAGGTGCACCAGTGAGGCATCACCACGCACCGCCAGCACCACCGCCGGAATATCGATCAGCCGGTCGTCCAGCGTCATGCGCTGGATACCACTGGGCAGATCGACCTGCGCCCGCTGCATTGCCTGACGCACCCTATCCCAGGCTGAATCAGTGTCATAGATAACATCGCGCAACTGAATGGTGATCAGCGCCACGCCACTGCGGGCATTGGCGGTGAAATAATTGATTTCATCCACTTGCAGCAATTCATCGGACAAGGGTCGCAGTACCAGACGCTCAATGCTTTCAGCATTGGCGCCAGGGTAAATCACAGTCAGCAGGCCTGCACGATAGGGAAAGCTCGGGTCTTCCTGGCGCGCCATATTGAAATAGCTCGACAGTCCCAGCAGGCACAACATGGTCACCACCAGGCCCACCAGACGCGGACGCTCCGCCAGCCAGCGGCTCATTGCCGTATCTCCACCCGATCACCATCCAGCAAGCGGCTGAGCCCGGCATACACCACTTGATCACCCGCCTGCAGATCGTCAGTCACCAGCATGGCCCACTCTCCGCGCATGGCACTCACCTGAACCGGCAAGTGCTCGGCACGGCCATCACGCACGCGGAAAACCGCCTGGCCATTGGCCTGACGCACCACTGCCGACAAGGGCACACGCAAACCGGCACTGGCCGTGCGCGGTAATTCGGCCTCCAGGGTATCGCCACTGCGAATTCCGTTCTCAGGCAACCGCAAGGTGACCGGATACAGCGAACTGGCCAGCGAGCTGCCCTGCCCCAGTTCACTGATCTGTGCCCACAGGGGCTCACTCGCTGAACGCGGCCAGACCGCAATGCGTTGATCCTTGGTCAGCCCTTCCGCCCATTCGGCAGGTACCTGAATAGTCATCTCCAACGCATCGCCACTGGCCAGACGAACGACCGTCTGCCCCGGCGCAACAAACTCGCCTGACTCCACCGGCAAGGCTTCGATATGCCCGGCAAAAGGCGCTCTGAGCTCAGCTTCAGCCGTCAGCTGCTGACGCTGACGCAACCCCGCCTGGGCATTCTGCAGCGCGGCCTGCAAGCTGGCCGCACCGGATTCCAGTTGCTCACGTTGCTGGGCCGAAATCACGCCTCGCTGATACAGGGTGTCCGCACGCTCCGCTTCCCGTGTCGCCTGTTCCGACTGGCTGCGCAACTCGTTCAAGCGCGCCTGCGCCGATGCCAGTGCCGGTTGCAGTTCGGGATTGTAGACACTGGCCAGCACCGCGCCCTGCTCAACCGGTTGGCCAACCAGCAGTTCCCCACGGTTCAGCACACCACCAACCTGAAAAGTCAGATTGGCGCGCTGCGCTGCCATTGCCACGCCGGCAAAGCGCAATGCATCCGGCGCTTCATCGGCAACTACTGGCGTCACCCGCACGGGCACTATGGCTTCTTCTGCTGCCTCGCTAGCCGGCGCTGCATTGGGCTGATCATCAGCACAGCCCAGCTGAAGCGCGAGACTCAACAGCAGCACACTTGATGTCGCGGCACGCATGAACATGACTTTCTCCAGGATCGTTGACACTTTGTCATTAACAGTTTGTCAAAGTTTGACAACTTGTCAACGCCTATTCAAACTGAGTCTGATACCAATTGTCAGGAAAACCATGAACACACGTCGCGATGAGGAAAAACAGCAGCGCCACGAAGCCATCCTGGATGCTGCCGAAACGGTATTCTTCAGTAAAGGCTACGAGCGCTGCAGCATGCAGGATATCGCCCGTCAGGCCGGCCTCAGCCGCGCCCTGCTGTATGTCTATTTCACCGACAAGCCAGCCATCATGCGCGGTATTATCCTGCGGGCCGTTCAGGATCTGTCAGCACGTTTTGCCCATGCCATAGCCAGCGGTAAAAACGGCCTGGAACAGATCGGCAATATTGGCCGCGCCTATTTCCAGTTCAGTCAGGAGCAGCCGCATTACTTCGATGCCCTGACCCAGGTCAGCGCCTTTATCGACACCAGCAACCCGGACGAACTGACCCTGCAGCTGGCCACTTCTGGCGAACAGGTGATGCACAGCATGGTCAGCAGCCTGGAAAACGGCCTTGCTGATGGCAGCCTGGGCCCGGAACGCGTCACCAACCCCAGCAAGACAGCCTATTACCTCCGCGGCGCCATGCATGGTGTGATCATGCAGTCGCGCCTGCGCACTCCCGCAGATAGCGACTACCCGGAACCGGCCGAAATGGTGGAATACACCCTGCAGATGCAAAAACACGCACTGGCGCCCTGAGCTGCATTGGTTCAGTATGCAAAGATAACCATAACGCCACAGCGTGAGGAGCCTGCAATGCCAGCCATCGGATGGATTTTTATTGTGCTTGCCGTCGGCATGGTCCTGAGCAGCTTGCTGCTACTGCGCGATACCGCGCATGCCATGCCGATCACCAAGGAAAAGATGGAAAAAATCAAGGAGCGCAAGGCCGAACTCGAGGCCGAAGAGGCCCGTGAAGAAGAACAAAAAGATCCCTGATTGCGCTAGACTATTGGCAGATTCTTACACCAACGGAATAGCCCATGGTCAACTCATTGCAAGCGCAATTGCTCAAATCTGGTCTGGTCGACGAGAAGAAGCTCAAGCAGGCCCAGCGCGCAAAGAAAAAAGCGGCCAAGCAGGAACCGGACAAGACCAATGACACCGCCGCCGCGATCG
>SKFV01000175.1 GCA_007117785.1 Pseudomonas sp. | reverse complement strand
TGATGCCCGCCCAAACGCCGATCCATGTTGGCCTGAGCATGCTGGCCCCGGAACAGGGGGGGTCCAGTTACCGGCTGGACTTCCTCAGCCCGGAGCAGTAACGCCGCGCCTGCCACAACCTGCTCTCCACGACCAAAGCCGTTCGTGCCTGACCCTTGATCGGGCTGATTAAAAATCAGCCAGATCAGACTTTATATGGTCATTTTTTACGGGTATGATGATCGACCTTTTTCACACTTCCCGCATCCGTTAACGGCTACCCCAGGTGGTCATCAGCGGCTGTGGCATTGACGACTGGCAACCACAGGGATGGACCATGCAGTGATCAGTATCGGCCCCTACCAGCTCGCCAACCCGGTCATTCTGGCTCCTATGGCCGGCGTAACCGATCGACCTTTCCGGCAACTGTGCCGGCAGCAGGGCGCCGGCCTCGTAGTATCGGAAATGGTCACCAGTGACGTCCGCCTGTGGAACAGCCGCAAGTCCCGCCAGCGCCTGGCGCATGACAGCGAGGCGGCTCCCCGCTCGGTGCAGATTGCCGGTGGCGATCCACAAATGATGGCCGAGGCTGCACGCATGAACCAGCAGCTCGGCGCCCAGATTATTGATATCAATATGGGCTGCCCGGCAAAAAAGGTCTGCAACAAAGCCGCCGGTTCCGCCCTGCTACGTGATGAAAAACTGGTCGGTCAAATCCTGCACGCGGTAGTTGCCGCCGTTGACATTCCGGTCACACTGAAAATACGTACCGGCTGGGACCGCGAGCATCGCAATGGGCCCAGCATTGCGCGCATCGCCGAAGAGTGCGGCATTCAGGCACTCGCCGTGCACGGACGGACTAAAGCCGACCTGTATAATGGCGCCGCCGAATATGACACTATCGCCGAGATCCGCCAGCATATCCGCATCCCGCTGTTCGCCAACGGCGATATCGACAGCCCGGAGAAAGCCCGCCAGGTTCTCGACTATACCGGCGCCGATGCGGTCATGGTAGGTCGTGCCGCCCAGGGCCGGCCCTGGCTGCTGGGGCAGATCGCGCATTATCTGACGCATGGCACTCTGCTTGCCGAGCCCGACCTGAGTAGCCAGCGGGATATTCTGCTCGGCCACGTTCGCGCCCTGCATGCGTTTTATGGCGAACTGCAAGGCGTAAGGATTGCCCGCAAGCATGTCGGCTGGTACCTGAAAACACTACCGGGTGCGGAGCCCTTTCGCACCCTGTTCAACCGCATTGAATGCCCCCATGAACAACAACAAGGCATCAATGGCTTTTTTGCCCGCGTAATGGAAGGAGACCTGGCGGCATGACGCTACTGAATACTTTCCAGACTAACGGAACCCTACCCGTGAGTGATACCACCGAACCAGGCCCAGAGTCTCTGGATGCCCATAGCCCCACCCTGAGCCCCAGCGCAACGTTACGCGATAGCGTTGAACAGGCGTTGCACAACTATTTCAATCATCTTGATGGCCAAGATGTCACCGACGTCTACAACATGGTGCTGTCCGAAGTGGAAGCGCCGCTTCTGGAAAGCGTGATGGACTACGTCAAAGGTAATCAGACCCGCGCCTCGGAGGTGCTTGGCCTCAACCGCGGCACCCTGCGCAAGAAGCTCAAGCAATACGGATTGCTGTAAGCAGCAAGCAAAACTGGAGCCCCTTTCACACGGCCACTTCAAGCCAGAAGCTAGAAGCTAGAAGCTGATTTTCACTGCAAGTAACCCTGGACCCAATATGACCGACCAAACCACCCGCCTGCCGGTTCGTCGCGCACTGATCAGTGTGTCGGACAAAACCGGTATTGTAGACTTCGCCCGTGAACTGACCAGCCAGGGCGTTGAAATCCTCTCCACTGGCGGTACCTTCAAGCTGCTGCGTGAGCAAGGCATCGATGCTGTCGAAGTCGCTGATTACACCGGCTTTCCGGAAATGATGGATGGCCGGGTGAAAACCCTGCACCCGAAAATCCATGGCGGCATTCTTGGTCGGCGCGACCAGGATGGCCCAGTCATGCAGGAACACGGCATCCAGCCGATCGATATGGTGGTGGTCAACCTGTATCCCTTCGCCGCTACTGTGGCCAAACCCGGCTGCAGTCTGCCTGACGCAATAGAGAATATCGATATCGGTGGTCCGACCATGGTGCGCAGCGCGGCAAAGAATCATAAAGACGTCGCCATCGTGGTCAATGCCAGTGATTACAACGCTATCCTGTCCAGCCTTCAGAATGGCGGCCTGACCTATGCCGAGCGCTTCGATCTGGCCCTAAAGGCGTTCGAGCATACCGCCGCCTATGACGGCATGATTGCCAACTACCTGGGCACCATCGACCAGACGCGCGACACGCTCGGTACCGACGATCGTGCTGCCTTCCCGCGCACCTTCAACAGCCAGTTTATCAAGGCGCAGGACATGCGCTACGGCGAGAATCCACACCAGGCGGCGGCCTTTTACAAGGAAGCTGCACCAGCCGATGCCAGTATTGCTACTGCAGTCCAACTGCAGGGCAAGGAACTCTCCTACAATAATGTAGCCGACACCGATGCTGCGCTGGAATGCGTCAAGAGCTTCAGCAAGCCCGCCTGCGTGATCGTCAAGCATGCCAACCCCTGTGGCGTTGCCGTAGTCCCCGAGGCTGACGGCGGTATTCGCCAGGCCTACGAACTGGCCTATGCCACTGACAGCGAGTCAGCCTTCGGCGGTATCATTGCATTCAACCGCGAGCTGGACGCCGCCACCGCCCAGGCGATTGTCGAGCGCCAGTTTGTCGAAGTCATCATTGCCCCCAGCATCGCCCCGGCAGCGCGTGAGGTAGTCGCTGCCAAGGCCAATGTGCGTCTGCTTGAATGCGGTCAGTGGGGCGCAGTACCTCAGGCAGACTGGGACTTCAAACGAGTCAACGGCGGACTGCTGGTGCAAAGCCGCGATATTGGCATGATCGCCGAAGCCGATCTCAAAATCGTCACCCAGCGTGCACCGACCGAGCAGGAAATGCATGATCTGATCTTTGCCTGGAAAGTGGCCAAATTCGTTAAATCCAACGCCATTGTCTATGCCAAGCAACGTCAGACCGTTGGAGTCGGTGCTGGGCAGATGAGCCGGGTGAACTCCGCGCGCATCGCCGCAATCAAAGCCGAGCACGCCGGTCTTCAGGTGGCTGGGGCGGTCATGGCATCCGACGCCTTTTTCCCGTTCCGTGACGGCATCGACAATGCCGCCACCAACGGTATCAGCGCCGTCATTCAGCCCGGTGGCTCAATGCGCGATCAGGAAGTCATCGACGCGGCGAATGAGGCCGGCATGGCGATGGTGTTTACCGGCATGCGGCATTTCCGGCACTAAATCAGCGAGCTGCAAGCTACCGGCTGCACGCCGCAAGACTAAAAGCACAGTCCCGCTTTTGCTTGTCGCCTCCGGCTTATCGCTTGCGGCTCTCTCCACAGGAGAGATATATGAATGTATTGATTATCGGTAGTGGTGGACGCGAGCATGCGTTGGCCTGGAAAGTGGCCCAGGATGCCCGCGTGGAGCGTGTTTTCGTCGCCCCGGGGAATGCCGGCACGGCGCTGGAACTGAAGTGCGAAAACGTCGCCATTGATGTGCTGGAGCTGGAGCGACTGGTTGAGTTTGCTCGTGACAATCATGTTGCGCTGACCATTGTCGGCCCGGAAGCGCCACTGGTAAAAGGTGTGGTTGACCGTTTCCGTGCGGCCAACCTGCCCTGTTTCGGCCCGACTGCCAGCGCCGCCCAATTGGAAGGCTCCAAGGCCTTCACCAAGGACTTCCTCGCCCGTCACGCGATTCCCACCGCGGAATACGGCAATTTTACCGAGATTGAACCGGCACTGGCCTACCTGCGCGAAAAAGGTGCCCCCATTGTCATCAAGGCTGACGGCCTGGCAGCCGGCAAGGGCGTGATCGTCGCCATGACCCTGAGCGAAGCCGAAGATGCAGTCCGTGACATGCTCGCAGGCAATGCCTTTGGTGAGGCCGGCTCACGGGTGGTCATCGAAGAGTTTCTCGATGGTGAAGAAGCCAGCTTTATCGTTATGGTCGATGGTGAACACATTTTACCCATGGCCACCAGCCAGGATCACAAACGGGTTGGTGATGCGGATACCGGGCCGAATACCGGCGGGATGGGCGCCTATTCGCCGGCCCCGGTGGTTACCCCGGCAGTACACCAACGCATCATGGATGAAGTGATCTGGCCCACGGTCAAGGGCATGGCCGCCGAAGGCAATGTGTATACCGGCTTTCTCTATGCCGGACTGATGATAGACAGTACAGGCGCGCCCAAGGTGATCGAGTTCAACTGTCGCTTTGGCGATCCGGAAACCCAACCCATCATGCTGCGCCTGCAATCCAGCCTGGTTGATCTGGTCGAGGCTGCGCTGGCTGGCACACTGAACCTGGCCGAGGCACACTGGGATCCGCGCCCCAGCCTCGGCGTAGTACTCGCCGCCGGCGGCTACCCGGGCAGCTATGCCAAGGGCACCCCGATCAGCGGGCTGGATCAGGCCACAGCTGCCGATGCCAAAGTCTTTCATGCTGGCACCGCGCTGCAAGACAACAAGGTAGTAACCAGCGGCGGCCGGGTGCTGTGCGCAACAGCTCTGGGAACCAGCGTACTCAGCGCGCAACAGGCAGCCTATTCGCTGGCGTCCGGCATTCAGTGGGAAGGCTGCTTCTACCGTCGGGATATCGGCTACCGCGCCATTGCACGCGAGCAGCATAGCTAACGGATAGTACTTGTCAGCGGGCGTTGCAGATTGACGACAGTCTGTGACGCACTGCGCTATAATGCGGGTTTATAATTACGGGCCCATGGACAGGACTGACCGAACGTGAAGCAAGTACGCTGGTTGTTGTTCGCGAGTCTGCTGCCGCTGCTGTATTGCCTGCTGCCTGGTGCCGCAGCCAATGCCAGTGAACTTCCGCAGCCTCAGGTTTTCATTGACAGCCAGGGCGAGCTGGAACTGGCTGACGTGCTGACCAACCGTTATGCCAACCGCTTCATCCCCCTGCCGCCGGGGCACATTGAGCTGCCCGGAGGACCAACTGCCGTCTGGCTGAAGGTTCGCGGCCCATTGGAACGCAGCCAATGGCTTCATCTGAGCAACCCGGCGATCCAGACGATCAGTTACTACCACCTGGTCGACGGCACTCTGAGCAAACACTACCAGACTGGCGCCCACCAACCACCCGCCGAACGCGCAGAACCGCATGCGGACTTTGTCTTTTCCTTGCCCCACCTGGCTTCCCGCGACCAGGTCTTTCTGCGCCTGCACAACCCCTACCCGCAGCAAACCAAGCTCGGCTTCTGGCCCCATGACAGCGCATTATTATTGCATGGTAACCGCCAGGCACTTGAAGGCTTGCTGGTAGGGCTGGCACTGGCGTTGTTACTGCATGGCTTGCTGCAGGGCTTCAGTGGTCGCGATCCCTTCCACTTGCTGCTGGCTATGGCGGCCTTACTGCAAGCACTGGGTGGCATGAGTCATATTGACTGGGCCGCTACCCATTTGCCCCGTTTATACGGACAAGCCGGAGACCTTCTGTATCTGCTCAGCCTGCCGCTGGTACTCTTGCTGTTTCGTGCCTGGCTACCGGCACCTGAGCCCCGGCAAGAATGCCGTCTGCTCAACCTGGCTGCACTTGCAACCTTTGTTCTTGCGGTATTGATCTCCGTCTGGCCAAGCCTGCTCGGATCATTTGCGCCGCTGATCACGTTGCTGGTGCCACTTGCCGGCGGCGTACTGCTGGTCCATTTATGGCTGCGCCAACAAGGCTTTAATGTCGCTGGCCTGCTGGCCTGTATTGCGCTGCTGGGTAGCGGCCTGCTGCACTTCCACCTTATCAACAGCACCCTGGCCGAACCTCTGTGTCGGCTGCTGTTCTGGGCCGGCCTGGTGGCACTCGCCTGGCAACTTTACTTGCGACAGCAGCGCGGCCTCAAGGCCCGCACCCGGTCTCAGCATCAGGCAGCCACCCGGCTGGCTGAACGCCGCACCCGGGCAGAGTTTCTCAGCCGCGTCAGCCATGAAATCCGCACCCCGATGAACGGTGTTCTGGGTATGAGCGAATTATTGATGGATACCGCGCTCTCGGCCAAACAGCGTGATTACGTGCAAACCATCCACGCCTCAGGCAATGATCTGTTGACCCTGCTGAACGAAATCGTCGATATGTCGCGCCTGGAAGCTGGAGAATTGCAACTGGAGTCCGTTCACTTTGATTTGCATGCATTGGTCAATGAGTGCCTTGATAACTTCCGTACCCGGGCCGAAGGTCAGGGTCTGGAATTGATCGGTTTTGTGCATCCGGATACCCCGCGCCGGGTCAGTGGCGATGCCAACCGCCTGCGCCAGATTCTGGCCAGCCTGCTGAGCAACGCTCTCCAGTACACCACTCGTGGCGAGGTGTTACTCGTAGTAGGACCCGATCAGGCGCTCAAGGAGCACAAGC
Organism: Pseudomonas sp.; assembly: GCA_007117785.1. Lineage (GTDB taxonomy): Bacteria > Pseudomonadota > Gammaproteobacteria > Pseudomonadales > Pseudomonadaceae > Halopseudomonas. The sequence goes on along the minus strand of SKFV01000175.1, from coordinate 11,966 downwards.
ACGCCAGCGCAGAATCGCGCCTGCGGTTCGCTATCCAGGATACCGGAACCGCGCTGCCAGCCAGCTTGAGTCAGCGCCTGCTGGCTGCACGGGCGCCACGCGTGGATGGCATTCCCGGCGCCGAAGGCGACGGCCAGTTGGCCCTGCTGATCAGTCGCCACCTGATTGACATGATGCATGGACAGCTGGGCATTAAATCCAGCGATCAGGGCAATACACTGTGGTTTACTCTGCCACTGGGGGTCATTGAACAAGGCCCGCCACCGGCTGATGAAGACAACTGCCTGCGCGAGCGCAACGCGCTGATTGTCGACGACAACGCCACTTGCCGCAAAGTGCTGCAGCAGCAACTCACTGGCTGGCAGATGCAAGCCAAGAGCGCCTCCAGCGGCAAGGAAGCACTGGCCTTGATGCGCAACCAGACCAACCTCGGCCAGCCCTTCGATATCTTGCTGATTGACCAGTCAATGCCAGGCATGACCGGACTGGAGTTGGCCAAACGCATACAGGACGACCCGGCTCTGACCCAGGATGTGCTGGTCATCATGCTCACCGGTATCAGCCAGGTCCCCAGTCGGGTTGTCGCCCGCAATGCAGGCATCAGCCGTATTCTGAGCAAACCCGTGGCCGGTTACAGTTTGCGTACCACCCTGATTGACGAATGGCTGCAACATCAGGAACGCCAGCGACTGCGAAGACTTAACCAGACCAGCTCACTGCAGCAAGTCCAGACGCGGACGAGTCAAAGACCCAACATACTGGTGGCTGAAGACAACGCTATTTCCACCAAGGTGATACGAGGCATGCTGGGCAAGCTGGGATTGGACAGTCAGGCAGTCGCCAATGGCCGCGAGGCAGTCCAGCGCGTGCGCGAAGAGCATTTTGATCTGGTCCTGATGGATTGCGAAATGCCGGAGATGGACGGTTTCACCGCCGCCGAACAGATTCGACAGTGGGAACAGGACAACCGCCGCCAGCCGGTACCGATTATTGCCCTCACTGCCCACATCATGCCGGAACACAGGGAACGCACCAGCCGCGCCGGCATGAACGGACACATGGCAAAACCGGTCGACCTGGGTCAATTGCAGGAGCAGTTAAGCTACTGGCTGGGCACCCGTGTCGGCCATTCCGATTCACAGGGCTGACAACCTGCAGTGGCGCAGGCATAACCTGCACAGAGCTGAGTAAACAAGCTGAACAGTGACATCGGGCACCTCCTCGACTACTGCCATGACTATATAAGCAGCTTAGCCGGGATGCGCCCGAGTACCAGTCCAGCTTGTCTATCGCTATGATAGACGTTGGACTATCGTGCAGCCGGGCGTGGTCTGGATTTAGCCTTACCCGCTTTGCCCTTGCCGGTTTCCCGTGGCGGCAGGCCGGTATGCTGTGTCAGTATACGACCGGCCTTCGGGCTACCCGCCGGGGTGGAGTTCTTGCGCCGCGCACTCTGATAGCTGTCAACTGCCGGCTGGAAGCTCGGAATCAGGTGCTGCTTGCTGTTGCCGATCAGGTCGCTGCGCCCCATCGCCTTTAGCGTCTCGCGCAGCAGCGGCCAGTTATTCGGATCATGGTAGCGCAGGAAAGCCTTGTGCAATCGGCGCTGACGCTCCCCTTTGACGGTACCCACCGACTCACTCTTGTAGCTGACCTTGCGCAGCGGGTTCTTGCCACTATGATACATGGCCGTGGCACTGGCCATGGGTGACGGATAGAACGCCTGCACCTGGTCGGCGCGGAAACCGTTGCGCTTGAGCCACAGGGCCAGGTTCATCATATCCTCGTCCGTGGTACCCGGATGGGCAGCGATAAAGTAGGGAATCAGGTACTGTTCCTTGCCCGCTTCCTTACTGTATTTTTCAAACATCTGCTTGAAGCGGTCATAACTGCCGATACCCGGCTTCATCATTTTATCCAGCGGACCGCTTTCGGTGTGCTCCGGCGCAATCTTCAGATAGCCACCGACATGGTGGGTCACCAGCTCCCTGACGTATTCCGGCGACTCCACAGCCAGGTCATACCGCAGACCGGAGGCAATCAGGATCTTTTTCACCCCGGGTAATTCGCGGGCCTTGCGATACAGGCCAATCAAGGACGAGTGATCGGTATCCAGATTCTCGCAGATGCCCGGATAGACGCAGGACGGCTTGCGGCAAGATGCTTCGATCTCGCGGCTCTTGCAGGCAACACGGTACATGTTGGCCGTTGGACCACCGAGATCGGAAATCACCCCGGTAAAGCCCGGCACAGTATCGCGAATGGCTTCAATCTCGCGGATGATGGAATCATGCGAGCGGTTCTGGATAATGCGCCCCTCATGCTCGGTGATCGAGCAAAAGGTGCAGCCGCCAAAGCAGCCGCGCATGATATTCACCGAAAAGCGGATCATCTCGTAGGCAGGAATACGCGCATCGCCATAGGTCGGGTGGGGAACCCGCGCATAGGGCAGATCGAACACATAGTCCATTTCTTCAGTGCTCAGCGGAATCGGTGGCGGATTGAACCACACCTCCTGATCGCCATGCCGCTGCACCAGAGCACGGGCATTGCCCGGGTTGGTCTCCAGGTGCAATACCCGATTGGCATGCGCATAGAGTACCGGATCCCCTTTGACCTTTTCATAGGCCGGCAGGCGGATCACGGTGCGGTCGCGCTCAAGACGCGGATGCGGCAACAACTCCAGTACCTGCACCTCAGCGCCCGCATCCTGCTGCGCATCACCCTTGGCCTGCTCCACCGCACAGGCAGCGGTATCCTGGGTATTCACATAGGGATTGATGATCTTGTCGACCTTGCCTGGCCGGTCGATACGACTCGAATCCAGCTCAAACCAACCCTCCGGGTTGTCCTTGCGGATAAAAGCAGTACCGCGGATATCGGTCATCTCGGCGAGTGTGTCGCCGCGGCTCAAGCGTTGGGCAACGTCCACTATCGCCCGCTCGGCATTGCCGTAGAGCAATATATCCGCGCGTGCATCGACCAGGATCGAGCGACGCACCTTGTCCTGCCAGTAATCATAGTGCGCGATGCGGCGCAACGAGGCTTCAATGCCACCCAGAATAATGGGGACATCCTTGTAGGCTTCACGGCAACGCTGGCTATAGACCAGACTGGCCCGGTCCGGCCGACTGCCGCCCTTGCCACCCGGGGTGTAGGCATCGTCGGAGCGTACCTTGCGGTCGGCAGTGTAACGATTGATCATCGAATCCATGTTGCCGGCAGCCACACCGAAAAACAGATTCGGCTCGCCCAGCTGCATGAAGGCATCCTTGCTCTGCCAGTCCGGCTGACTGATGATGCCAACACGAAACCCTTGGGCTTCAAGCAGGCGCCCGATCACCGCCATGCCGAAGGAGGGATGATCGACATAGGCATCACCGGTGACAATGATGATGTCGCAACTGTCCCAACCGAGCTGATCCATTTCGGCGCGGCTCATCGGCAGGAAAGGTGCCGGACCAAAGCACTCGGCCCAATACTTGGGATAATCGAACAGCGGGCGTGCCGCCGGCATACTGAGGGACATGACTACTCCAGATCACCGTAACCGGAGTAAGCCCCCGGTGCCAGGTTCTCGAAACGGGTGTATTTGCCGAGAAAAGCCAGCCGCGTGGTACCAATAGGCCCGTTCCGCTGCTTGCCGATAATGATTTCAGCCATTCCCTTGTCTTGGGTATCGGGGTTATAAACCTCGTCCCGGTAGACGAACATGATGACGTCGGCATCCTGCTCGATGGCGCCCGATTCACGCAAGTCAGAGTTGATCGGGCGTTTGTTGGGTCGCTGCTCCAGCGAGCGGTTGAGCTGGGACAACGCCACCACCGGCGTATTGAATTCCTTGGCCAGCGCTTTCAGCGAGCGTGAAATTTCGGAAATTTCATTGGTGCGGTTTTCCGCACCACCGCCACCGATACGCATCAGCTGCAGGTAGTCGATCATGATCAATGCCAGATCACCATGCTCACGCACGACGCGACGCGCCCGAGCACGCATTTCCATCGGCGACAGGCCGGCGGTATCGTCAATGAACAGCTTGCGATCGTTCAGCAAGTTCACCGCTGAGGTCAGCCGTGGCCAGTCGTCGTCGTCCAGCCGACCGGAGCGCACCTTGGTCTGATCGATGCGGCCCAACGACGACAGCATACGCATCATCAGGGACTCACCCGGCATCTCCAGCGAGAACACCAGCACGCCCTTGTCACTGCGCAGCACCGCATTCTCGACCAGATTCATGGCAAAGGTGGTTTTGCCCATGGAGGGTCGGCCGGCCACGATCACCAGGTCAGCCGGCTGCAACCCCGAGGTCATTTCATCCAGGTCGGTAAAGCCGGTCGATAAGCCGGTAATCGCGCCGTCACTGTTGAACAGCGTATCAATCCGGTCAATCGCCTTGGTCAGCAGGTCATTGACGCCGATCGGGCCGCCCACCTTGGGCCGGCTTTCGGCAATCGAGAAAATCTTCTGCTCGGCCTGATCAAGAATCTCGGTGGCCTGCAAACCCTTGGGGTTGAATGCGGTATCGGTAATTTCCGCACTGATGCCGATCAACTGGCGCAGGGTCGCACGCTCACGAATAATCTGCGCGTAGGCGGTGATATTGGCTGCCGAGGGCGTGTTCTTGGCCAACTGGCCCAGGTAGGGCAAGCCACCGACCTGCTCACTCAGCCCTTCACGGTCCAGCTCTTCAGCCAGCGTAACCACGTCAAAGGGCTGATTGCGCTTGGCCAGGCTGACCAGCGCACGAAAAATCAGCCGGTGGTCGTGACGGTAGAAATCCCCTTCACTGACCAGCTCGGCAATCCGCTCCCAGGCCATGTTGTCGAGCATGACGCCACCCAACACTGCCTGCTCCGCTTCGATCGAATGCGGAGGCACCTTGAGTGAACTGGCTTGCAGATCCAGCTCATCGGAATAGGCAGAGGGCTGTGTCATGGTCTACACCTGTGCTGACAGCGGAAATGACAACACGGCGCTGCCCGAGGACAGACGCCGTGTCGCATAGTCTAGCGGTTGCGCCCGGTTAAATCACCTTGTGGTGACCCGGGCAGCAGGCATCAGCCCGCAACAACAACCAGCTTGATGGTAGCTTCAACATCCGTGTGCAGATGCACTGTGATGTCGAACTCGCCAACGGTACGCAGCGGACCTTCCGGCAGGCGTACTTCGCTCTTTTCGATGGCAACGCCAGCAGCGGTGACGGCATCAGCGATGTCACGCGTACCGATGGAACCGAACAGCTTGCCTTCTTCACCAGCATTGGCGGTGACGGTAACTGTCAGCTCGGCCAGTTGCTCGGCACGGGCGTCGGCAGCGGCTTTCTTCTCGGCAGCCAGTTTTTCCAGCTCGGCACGGCGCGCTTCAAAAGCAGCAACGTTGTCTTCAGTGGCTGCAGTAGCCTTGCCAAAGGGGAGCAGGAAATTACGGGCGTAACCGGCTTTGACCGATACCTTGTCACCAAGGCTGCCCAGGTTTGCGATTTTCTCGAGCAGGATAACTTCCATTACGATGACCTCTAAATCAGGGTTGGTCGTTCGAATTCGGGTCTTGCGGCGGCTCTTGTGGCGGCTGCATACGACCTCGAAAATCAAACAGACTGTCTATTAATGCCAATAACAACAACAACGGAACAACAAACTGGGCAAACAACACCAGCAGAAGGTAAAACGCAACCAGCCAGGCCACGCCCATACCCTTGATGCCAGCAACGCCGTGCACCAGTGCCAGGCCGGCCAGCATCAATGGCAGCGTAGCAATGGGTGCCACCATGGCCAACTGACCAAGCTGGGAACCGAACAGCGACAGCAACAGCAAACCACCAGCCATCAGGGGCGTCAGGCGCAGGCGATGAAATTCCGCCCGAAAACCACCCGGATTGAACAGCCGTGCCTGCAGTGAGCGACCAATCATCACGCTCACAATGGCCATCAGCGCATGCGCGCCACCAATCAGGCCCGCCAGCATAGGCAACAGCAAGCTGTCCAGCCGGTTCATCGCCGACTCATCCAGTTCACCCATGCCACTCAGCAACTGCGGCAACATCTCGCGAACTTCACTGGCCAATGCCTGCATCGGCGCGTTCAATGCCATCAGCAAGATAGCGCCAAACAACAGCCCCAGTGGCACGATGGCCAATACCAGTGGCAGCCAGTCATTGCGTTGCCGCAACAGGGTTGCCAGGCCTGCAGCACCGGCAATCGTCAGCACCGGGGTCCAGTCACCGAGAAAGGCCCAGACCAGGGCAGGCAAGCCGCCCCAGATCATGACACTCAGGGCATCCTGCAACCCGCGGCGCAAAATCACCAGCGCCAGTGCGGCTGCGGCCAGCCAGAACAACAAGGGCACAGCAGCACAGACACCCACCACCAGGGTGGCTTGCCGGCTGCCGCGCATGATGTATTCCGCCAGACCGCGCATCCGCTTGCTCTATTCCGTTGTGTTGTCCAACAACCGCCTCAGCGGCCGTGGCTATCGGTGTAGGGCAGCAGAGCCAGGTAGCGGGCACGCTTGATAGCGGTAGCCAACTGACGCTGATAACGAGCCTTGGTACCGGTAATACGGCTGGGTACAATCTTGCCGGTTTCGGTGACGTAGGCTTTCAGGGTGTTCAGATCTTTGTAATCGATCTCTTTAACGCCTTCAGCGGTAAAACGGCAGAACTTTCTGCGACGGAAAAAACGTGCCATGGCAGCGTCTCCTTATTGAGTCGGATGGAAAAAGCGAAAACTTACTCGTCGTCGTTGTCGTCAGCGTTGTCGCTGTCGTCATCGTCGCGGCTGTTATCGTTACTGTCATCATCGTTGCGCTCACGACGCTCACGACGCTCGCCACGGCCGGTGTCTTCAGCTTTCAGCATGTCAGACGGCTCGGTAACGGCTTCATCGCGACGGATCACGAGGTTACGGATAACGGCATCGTTATAACGGAAGTTTTCAGTCAGCTCTTCCAATGCCTTGGCGCTGCACTCTACGTTCAGCATGATGTAGTGTGCCTTGTGGATCTTGTCGATCGGGTAAGCCAGTTGACGGCGACCCCAGTCTTCCAGACGATGCAGCTTGCCGCCGTCGTCTTCGATCAGCTTGGTGTAACGCTCGATCATCGCGCTGACCTGCTCGCTCTGATCCGGGTGAACCAGAAATACGATTTCGTAATGACGCATTGTAGCTCCTTACGGGTTATAGCCAGCCACCCAATCATGGTCTGGCAAGGAGTGAAACATAGAATTGGGGCGCGTATTGTAGGTGAGCCGCCCACAAGCAGCAAGCTAAAACTCAGTCTCAAACTATAAGCAGCAAGCTGAAAGCCCGATTTACGGGTGAGGGACTGGTTGTCGAACGGGAACAAGCCACCCACACCCTGCAAGGCTTGCGGCTTGCAGGGTGAAGCTAGCGGCTGGCGGCTTGCCGCTGCCGCACTGCCTCAAACAGACAGATGCCGGTGGCAACGGAGACATTCAGACTGCTGACACTGCCGGCCATGGGTAATTTTGCCAGGTAGTCGCAATGCTCACGGGTCAGCCGGCGCATACCACTACCTTCGGCACCCATGACCAGCACACTGGGCACGGTGAAGTCGACCTGATAGATCAACTGCTCTGCCTCGCCGGCGGTACCGGCTACCCACAAGCCGCGCTGCTGCAGACTCTTCAGACAACGCGCCAGGTTGGTCACGGCAACCAGCGGCACCGTCTCGGCAGCCCCGCAGGCCACTTTACGCACCACCGGTGTCAATCCGACAGATTTATCCTTGGGGATAATCACTGCCTGTACACCAGCAGCATCCGCTGTGCGCAGACAGGCACCCAGGTTGTGTGGATCGGTTACCCCATCCAGTACCAGCAACAGAGGGGTAGTATCCAGCTTGTCCAGCAGATGGCCAAGCATATCCTCGGACCACAGCTGACTTGGCAGCACCTGAGCAAGGACGCCCTGGTGCACACCATCACTGCGCTGATCAAGCGCATCACCCGGAACACGCTCTACGCTGATACCCTGCTGCTCGGCCAGACTGACAATCGCCTGCATCCGCTCATCCAGACGACCGCGCTGCAGCCACAGTGACCTGACCCGCTTGGGATGGCGCTCCAGCAGAGCCTTGACCGCATGCAGGCCAAAGACGTTTTCCAGCTCAGTCATGGAACGCCATCACTCCTTGCTTTTGCGCTTGCGCGGAGCCCGGTTGCCCGCCGCTGGCGGCGCACTCGGATCTGCCGGTCGACGTCCGGCCTTACCTTTCTTGCTTTTGGCAGCAGGTGACACCGGCTTGTCGCTTCTGGCTGCGCCGCCCGGCCTGGCGGACTTGCTCGCTGCCGTTTTTGGCTTGTTGCTGCGCGGCTTGCCTGCCGTAGATCGGGGCTTGCCTTTACTACCCGCCGGCTTGCCAGCCACAGGACCACGCCCGGGCAGGGGTGTCGGCTGTTCCGCGGACATCTCGAAATCTATCTTGCGATCATCCAGATCCACCCGCGCAACCTTGACCCGGATAGGATCTCCCAGCCCGTAACGGCGGCCCGAGCCTTCACCGGTAAGCCGGTGATGCACGGCATCGAAATGGTAATAGTCGGCCGGCAAGGCGGTGATATGCACCAGGCCTTCGATATAGATATCAGTCAGTTCGACAAAAAGGCCGAAACTGGTCACCGAGGTAACAAGTCCGTCGAAATCGTCGCCGACGCGGTCCTGCATGAACTCGCACTTGAGCCAATTGACCACATCGCGGGTGGCCTCATCAGCACGACGCTCGTTGCGCGAACAATCTTCACCCAATCGCTCCAGGTCAGCCACCTCATAGGGATAGATCTTCCCTTTCGGCAGCAGGCTGGCACCGGCGCGACGCACGCAATCGGTCTTGCGCCGTGAGCGCACCACGCTGCGAATGGCCCGATGCACCAGCAAGTCCGGGTAGCGCCGGATCGGTGAAGTAAAATGGGTATAGGCTTCGTAATTGAGCCCGAAGTGACCCTCGTTGTGCGGGCTGTAGACCGCCTGACTCAAAGAGCGCAGCATTACTGTCTGGATCAACTGAGCATCCGGACGCCCCTGGATCTTCTGCAACAGAGCACTGAAATCTTCCGGCGCCGGCGAGGCCCCCGGCTTGCGATTCAGCGACAACCCCATGCTGGAGAGAAACTGGGTCAAGCGATCGAGCTTTTCCGACTGCGGTGCATCATGCACCCGATACAGGGAAGGAATGCTGTGTTCCTGCATAAAGCGCGCAGTCGCCACGTTGGCGCACAGCATGCACTCTTCAATCATCCGGTGCGCATCATTGCGCGTCGTCGGCCGGATTTCGCTGATCTTGCGATCCTTGCCAAACACGATCTGGGTTTCAGTGGTTTCAAACTCGATCGCCCCACGCTGCTTGCGGGCCTTGAGCAACCCCTTATACAAGTCATGCAGGTTGTGCAGGTGCGGCAAGATATCGGCATATTCTGCTGACAGCGCCTTGCCTTCCTTGCTGCGTGGATGCTCGAGCATGGCCGAGACCTGATCATAGGTCAGCCGCGCATGGGAATTGATCACCGCTTCATAGAAACAGTAGTCGGTCAGCTCACCACTCTTGGATACGGTCATTTCACAGACCATCGCCAGGCGATCAACCTTGGGATTCAGCGAACACAGACCGTTGGAAATCGCCTCCGGCAGCATCGGAATCACCTGACTGGGGAAGTATACCGAGGTGCCGCGCAGCTCGGCTTCCTTGTCCAGTTCAGAGTTCAGCGGCACATAATGGCTTACATCGGCAATCGCCACATAGAGCTTCCAACCACCGGAAAAAAGTCGCCAGCCGCTGGCCTTGTGCGGTTCACAATACACGGCATCATCGAAATCGCGAGCATCGGCACCATCGATGGTTACCAATGGTAAATCCCGCAAGTCGATGCGCTTCTGCTTGTCACCTTCCTGCACGAAATCCGCCAGCTTGTTCGCTTCGGCCATGACCTCTTCTGGCCAGACACTGGGGATATCGTAGCTGCGCAGGGCAACCTCGATCTCCATACCCGGAGCCATATAGTTACCAACCACCTCGACCACTTCACCCATGGCCTGGCGATGGAAGCTCGGCCATTGGGTAATGCGCACCTCGACAAACTGGCCGTGCTCGGCGCCACCTTCGTGACCCGGCTGAACCAGCACTTCATGGTTGATCTTGGCGTTATCGGCGACTACCCAGGCAATACCGTTTTCCTGGTAGAAGCGCCCAACCAGGAACTCGTGCCCACGCTCGAGCACCTCAACGATGGCACCTTCACTGCGGCCACGGCGATCGACACCGGTTACCCGACCCAGAACGCGGTCACCATCAAACACCAGGCGCATCTGCGCCGGGCCAAGGAACAGATCATCGCCACCCTCATCTGGCACCAGGAAGCCAAAGCCATCTTTGTGGCCCTGTACTCGGCCCTTGATCAGATCCAGCTTGTCGACCGGTGCATAAGCACCGCGGCGGGTATAGATTAGTTGACCATCACGCTCCATGGCGCGCAGCCGTCGGCGTAAGCCCTCGACCGGATCTTCCCCGGTTACCCCGAGCTCATCCTGCAGCTGGGCACGCGTAGCTGGCGCACCGCGCTCTGCGAGCAATTCGAGGATAAGTTCACGGCTGGGAATCGGATTATCGTATTTCTCTGCTTCACGTTCTGCTGCGGGGTCACGATCGACCCATGGCGTTGCAGTGGCAGAGTCCGCCGCAACGGAACGGCTCGACTGGGAAGTCGAGGCTTTATCTTCAGTTTTTTTCGTCATAGGTGTCTATTGAACCGCGAATCACCTGCCCTTGTGAAGCACTGTCTGCATTCAGCCAGCACATGACGGCCACAACAAGGATCAAAAATTCGCCAGCAGATTGAATAAAATAAACTTTTTCGCAGCAAGGGCTTTACAACCCCCCTGATCGCTACGTATTATTCGCGCCGTCAACACAACAACGGTTGGCAGCGAAAACATCAAGGTTTAGCATAGCATCCGTTGAACATGTTACGCCCAGGTGGTGAAATTGGTAGACACGCCAGCTTCAGGTGCTGGTGGGGGCAACCCCGTGGAAGTTCGAGTCTTCTCCTGGGCACCAATTCTGAAAAAACCGAGCTACGGCTCGGTTTTTTTATGCCTATGGAATACTTACCGCCTCGCTCGCCCTCACCGTGCCGGCGGCGAATAACAGCAAACTCCACCCGGCATAAAAAAGCGCCCCACAGGGCGCTTCACAACATCTACCAGTAAAGACTCAATAGAGCTCGCGCAGCACGATGGTTTCGTGACGATCAGGACCGGTCGAAATAATATCGATCGGTGCGCCCACCAGCTCTTCAATGCGCGCAATATAGGCACGTGCATTGGCTGGCAGCTCTTCCAGCGTGCGTGCGCCCAGAGTAGTCTCGGTCCAGCCGGGCATTTCCACGTACACCGGCTCAAGGCCAATGTAGCTATCCGCATCGGTCGGTGCTTCGATGACCGCACCCTCTGCATTACGGTAGCCGATACAGATGCGAATAACATCCAGTCCATCCAGCACATCCAGCTTGGTCAGGCACAGACCACTGATACTGTTGATCTCGATGGCCCGACGCAGCATGACGGCATCAAACCAACCACAACGACGAGCACGACCGGTGGTCGAACCGAATTCATGCCCGCGCTGCGCCAGACGCGCACCTACATCGTCAAACAGTTCGGTCGGGAAAGGACCGGAACCCACACGCGTAGTGTAAGCCTTGGTAATCCCCAGCACGTAATCAAGGAACAAAGGACCAAAACCGGAACCGGTCGCGGTGCCGCCAGCCGTTGTGTTCGAGCTGGTCACGTAGGGGTAAGTCCCGTGATCAATATCCAGCAGCGAACCCTGAGCACCCTCGAACATAAGGTTGGCGCCTTCACGGCGCATCTCATGCAGGCGCGCGGTGACATCAGTCATCAGAGGAGCCAGCCAGTCGGCATAACCCAGAGCTTCATCCAGGGTTTTCTGAAAAT
>SKFV01000007.1 GCA_007117785.1 Pseudomonas sp. | reverse complement strand
TGAAGATGTTCAACTGACCCGGAACGGCCAGCCCTCTGGCGTGGTCCGCATTCGTCTGGGCGAGTAAGAGGCTTTCATGCAGCAGCATTCCCCGATCAAGCGCCGCAAGTCACGGCAGATACAGGTAGGTTCGGTTGCTGTTGGCGGCGATGCCCCGATTTCGGTGCAGAGCATGACCAACACTGAAACCTGTGATGTGGCCGCAACCGTGGGTCAGATCCAGCGCCTGGAAGCTGCCGGGGCCGATATCGTGCGGGTATCCGTACCCAGCATGGAAGCTGCAGAAGCCTTCGGCAAGATACGCCAGCAAGTCAATGTGCCGCTGGTCGCTGATATCCACTTTGATTACAAGATTGCCTTGCGGGTCGCAGAGCTGGGTGTTGATTGCCTGCGTATCAACCCCGGTAATATCGGCCGTGAAGACCGCGTACGTGCAGTGGTTGATGCCGCGCGTCATCATGGCATTCCGATCCGTATTGGCGTGAACGCCGGCTCGCTGGAAAAAGACCTGCAGAAAAAATACGGTGAGCCGACGCCGGAAGCCCTGGTGGAATCGGCTCTTCGCCATGTCGAGCATCTGGATCGGCTGGATTTTCAGGAATTCAAGGTCAGCGTCAAGGCGTCCAACGTGTTTATGGCGGTCGGTGCCTACCGGCTGCTGGCACAGCAGATCGAGCAACCGTTGCACCTGGGCATTACCGAAGCGGGCGGCTTGCGTTCAGGCACCGTAAAGTCTGCCGTGGGTCTGGGTATGCTGCTGGCCGAGGGGATTGGTGATACCATCCGCGTCTCTTTGGCTGCCGATCCGGTCGAAGAGATCAAGGTCGGTTTTGACATTCTCAAATCCCTGCAGCTTCGCTCGCGCGGGATCAATTTCATTGCCTGCCCAAGCTGTTCGCGACAGAATTTTGATGTGGTCAAGACCATGAACGAGCTGGAGTCGCGGCTCGACGATGTGCTGGTGCCACTGGATGTCGCTGTCATCGGCTGTGTGGTCAATGGTCCGGGTGAAGCGCGTGAGGCCGACATCGGTCTGACTGGTGGGAGCCCGAACAACCTGGTTTACCTGGATGGTAGCCCGGCCGGCAAGGTCGACAACGCCCATCTGGTTGATCATCTGGAACAGATTATCCGCGACAGGATCGCCGCCAAGCAGGCGCTGGATGCCAATACCATCGCTCGCGGCTGAGAAAGGAATACCCACGTGAAGACCTTGCAAGCCGTGCGCGGCATGAACGATATATTGCCCGCCGACAGCGCCCTCTGGCAGTACCTGGAAGCCACAGTAGCCAAGCTGCTGGCCGCTTACGGTTATCAGCAGATCCGCATGCCGATCGTTGAGCCGACTGATCTGTTCAAGCGCTCGATCGGTGAAGTGACCGATATTGTCGAAAAAGAGATGTACACCTTTGATGACCGCAACGGTGACTCACTCACTCTGCGTCCGGAAGGCACTGCTGGCTGTGTGCGCGCCATGCTCGAACATGGCCTGTTGGGAAGTGGTGTGCCGCACAAGGTCTGGTACAACGGCCCCATGTTTCGTCATGAGCGCCCCCAGAAAGGCCGATATCGGCAGTTTCACCAAATCGGGGTGGAAACCTTCAATCTGAATGGCCCAGATATCGATGCTGAATTGATTGTGCTCACTGCGCGCCTGTGGCGCCAGTTGGGCCTGCAGGATGCGGTTACTCTTGAACTTAACAGCCTGGGTAGCAGTGAAGATCGGGGGCGTTATCGGGATGCCCTGGTCGCCTATTTGCGTGAACGTTTTGAACAGCTGGATGCTGACAGTCAGCGCCGGCTGGATAGCAACCCGTTGCGGGTGCTCGACAGCAAGAATCCGGATACCCAGGCCTTGTTGGCCGATGCGCCCAGACTGGCTGACTATCTGAATGACGAAGCCAAGGCACATTTCAGCGAGCTATGTGCTCTGCTGGACGCCGCTGGTGTGAGCTATCGCATCAATCCGCGTCTGGTTCGCGGGCTGGATTACTACGGTCTGACGGTGTTTGAATGGGTGACTGATCGTCTCGGTGCACAGGGTACTGTGTGCGCGGGTGGCCGATATGACGGTCTGGTGCAGCAACTGGGCGGCAAGCCGGCCCCGGCCGTCGGCTTTGCCATGGGGCTCGAGCGCCTGTTGCTGCTGATTCAGACTCTGGAGCAGGTGCCGGCTGAACTGGCCAATCAGGTTGATGTCTATCTGGTAACTGTCGGGGATGCCGCGCAACACGCCGGGTTGAAGTTGGCTGAACAACTGCGCGATGACTTGCCGCACATGCGTCTGCTGGTGCATTGTGGCGGCGGCAGTTTCAAGAGCCAGTTCAAAAAGGCGGATAAATCAGGTGCAGCTTTTGCCCTGATTCTGGGTGAACAGGAAACACAAGAACAGATGATCGGACTCAAGCCGTTGCGAGATGGTGGCGAGCAGGAGCAATTGGCCTGGGCCGATACAGCCGCGCGGCTGCAACAATTACTATGACTGACAAGCCCGGGCCAATCGCCGGGCGCAAGGAGTGACGGGTGACTTACCAAACAGAAGAAGAACAGGTAGCCAAGCTCAAGGAGCTGTGGCAACAACATGGTATGCCACTGTTGACCGGGGTGGTGTTGGCCCTGGCCGGGGTCTTTGGCTGGCAAGGCTGGAACAACTATCAGGAAGGTCAGGCAGCGAATGCCTCGACCCTCTATCAGAACATGCTGGAAGTGGCCTTGACGCAGGATACTGAGGTCTCACGCACCCAGACAGCTGAAATAGCCGAACAGCTGCGCGACGAATACCCGCGCACCCGCTATGCCCGTTTTGCTGCACTTATGCAGGCTCGTCTTGCGGTAGACAGTGGCGATTTCGCCGGTGCTGAAGCCCTGTTGCTGGAAGTGATTGACGGTGCCCGCGATGCGGCACTGGAAGAGATTGCCCGCCAGCGTCTGGCCCGTGTGCTGGCTGAACAGGACCGGCATGAAGAGGCTCTGGAATTGTTCAATACGGCAGTCAGTGGTGAGTTGCTGGCTGGTCGCGAGGAAGTGCGCGGCGACTTGTTGCTGGCACTGGGGCGTAACTCTGATGCACGCGCGGCTTATCAGACCGCCCTGGGCGCACTGGACGATCCGCGCTCTCGTCCGCAATTGCAATTCAAACTCGATGATCTGGCGGAGGAAGCCTAGTGAATTTCAAGTACCCTGCCCTGGTTATGGGGCTGGCAGCACTGGCTTTGGTCGGTTGCGGCAGCTCCGGTAGTACCTTGCCACCTGCCGAGCTGGAAAGTTTTGACGCTGAAGTCGAACTCGAACGTGACTGGCGACGCAATGTGGGCGCTGGGCAGGGCCGGCGTTACAACCGCCTGCAACCCTCTCTGGATGGTGTCACGCTCTTTGTTGCCGATGCCAACGGCCGTGTGATGGCGCTGGATCGTGATGATGGGTCAGTTGAATGGCAAACGCGCCTGCGCGAACCTTTGACGGGCGCCGTGGGCAGCGGTTCTGGTGTGGTCATGCTGGGCACCCGTGAAGGGGAAGTCATTGTCCTCGACAGTGATGACGGCAGTGAGCTGTGGCGCGCACAGATGACCAGCGAAGTACTGGCGCCGCCACAGACCAACGGTGATGTGGTGGTGGTACAGACCCAGGATGACAAGGTTACCGCGCTGGATATTTCCAGTGGTGAGCAACGCTGGATTTTTGAAGCCAGTCAGGCAGTACTTTCGGTGCGTGGTCATGCGGCACCGGTTGCCACCCTGCGCCAGGTATTTGCCGGCATGGGTAATGGACGTGTGGTTGCTCTGGACGCCAGCTCGGGCCTGCCGCAATGGGATCAGCGTATCGCCCAGCCGCAGGGCCGTTCGGAGCTTGAACGCATGGTCGATATTGACGGCCGTTTGTTGCTCAGTGGGCAGAATGTCTATGCGGCCAGCTTTCAGGGCAATCTTGCTGCAATTGACAGCGAGTCCGGTCAGGTGCGTTGGCAGCGCCCGGGCTCCAGTCACACTGGCCCGGCCGCCGGTTTTGGTCAGGTATACCTGAGTCATGCCAATGGTACGGTAGAAGCCTTTGATCAGGAACGTGGCACCAGTGTCTGGACCAACGATAGCCTGGCCCGCCGCCAGTTGACTGCGCCTGTGGCTTTCAGCAGTTATATTGCGGTGGCTGATTTTGAAGGCTATGTGCACTTGCTGGCACAGACCGATGGTCGCCTGGTGGCGCGTACCCGGGTTGATCGCAAAGGCGTTCGCGCTGCGCCGATCGCCGTCGGTGACCGTCTGTTTGTCTATGGCAACAGCGGTAACTTGGTCGCCCTGCGGGTTAAATAAGCCGCAGCGCCAAGGCGCAGCGGAACAGGTTATACTTTACCGGCCGTGGCCTGATGCCCCGGCCGGTTTTATTTTTATAGTGCCCAGCGCACGGAGAAAGCATGGTTCCTGTCATTGCCCTGGTGGGGCGGCCGAACGTCGGCAAATCCACCCTGTTCAACCGCCTGACCAAGAGTCGCGACGCCTTGGTGGCTGATTTTGCCGGCCTCACGCGTGATCGCAAGTATGGCGAGGCCAGTTGGCAGGGCCAGGATTACATCGTCATTGATACCGGGGGTATTACCGGTGACGAGCAGGGCATTGACGAATTGATGGCCGGGCAGTCCCTGCAGGCGATTGAAGAAGCTGATGCCGTGCTCTTTATGGTCGATGCCCGCGCCGGACGCACACCGGGCGATGAGCTGATTGCCACCCATCTACGCAAGCGCAACAAGCATACTTTCCTGGTTGCCAACAAGATTGATGGTGCGGATCCGGACGCCATTCTCGGTGAGTTTGCTCACCTGGGTCTGGGTGCACCCATAGGCATTGCTGCGGCCCACAACCGCAATATCAATCCCTTGCTGGAAGCGGTGCTGAATGAACCGCAGACAGCGGGCGCTGAAGACGAAGACGGTCGGGTATTGCCGGGGGTGGAAGCCATTGGAACCCGCATCGCCATTATCGGTCGGCCCAACGTCGGCAAGTCAACGCTGGTCAACCGCATGCTGGGTGAGGATCGGGTGGTGGTGTTTGATCAGGCGGGTACCACGCGCGATAGCATCTACATTCCCTTTGAACGCCATGACAAGCCCTACACGCTGATCGATACGGCGGGTGTACGCAAGCGCGGGCGGATTGCCGAAACTGTAGAAAAGTTTTCGGTGATCAAGACGCTGCAAGCGATCAAGGACGCCAATGTGGTGATCTTTGTCATCGATGCCCGTGAAGGCGTAGTGGAACAGGACCTGAATCTGCTGGGTTTCGTTATCGATTCCGGCCGTGCTCTGGTGTTGGCCGTCAACAAATGGGACGGCATGGATGACAGCGAAAAGCGCTATGTGAAGATCGAGCTGGAACGTCGTCTCCACTTTGCCCAGTTTGCCGAGATTCACTTTATCTCCGCCCTGCATGGCAGTGGCGTTGGTGTGCTCTACAAGTC
>SKFV01000329.1 GCA_007117785.1 Pseudomonas sp. | reverse complement strand
GCACTATTGTAGTGCATTGGCGGTGGGCGTTGTAGAAAGTGTGTGCAGTAGTGGCGCTGGGTAATGGCTTCAGTTGCCGCCACCGGGAACATTGGGTGCTGCAGGTGCGCTGGGCGCTTGCGGCGCTTGCCCGCTACCCTGACGACCTGGCTGCAGCAGCGAAGTGCGCTGCAAATGCACTGTAATAGGGCTGCTGCGCTGCAACTCTTCGCCGCGTGCGTTAAGCACAACCGCGCTGATCTGGTGCGTGCCACGATCCACATTCGGTACTGTGATGCTGGTTTCCGCCTGACCGGTGCCCGGGATACCTTGGCTGCTCAATTCGCCACCGATCTCGGCACGCAATAAATGATTGCTGCTCAGTGGGGGGTCAAAGGTCACTCGCAATGTCAGGTCGCCATCGTTACTGCGCAAGGCTTCATCATTACTGGGGCTGGTGATGCTCATGCGTCGATAGGGGTTGGATTGGCGATCATTACCCTCGGACTGGCTGCGCGAACTCTCCCGCATTGCCGGGGCTGGGGGTGGCTCGACGGTATTGGTCGGTCCCAGCTGGATGGTTTCGGCGCCGGGTTGTTGCTTGTCGGAAAAAAACCGGTTGCCGTCGGCGTCGGTCCAGCTGTAGATCTGCGCCTGGGCACCAAAGGCCAGCAGGCCAGTCAGCAATCCTGTGCTGAGCATGCGTTTCATGACAATCACTCCTGTGTGACGTGTCACTCAAGACTTGCACTGCTGGCAAAGAAAGGCAAGTTTTACCCGGGAGCTATCGGACAGACGAAAAAAAGGGGCGCCCGAGAGGCGCCCCTTTTCTTCTGATTACGGCTTGTGGCCGGGATCAGACGCTGTAATACAGTTCATATTCCAGCGGGTGAACAAAGGTGCGCACCTTGATTTCTTCAGCGGACTTGAGCTCGATATAAGCGTCGATAAATTCTTCAGTGAAGACATCGCCCTTGGTCAGGAACTCGCGGTCAGCATCCAGAGACTCCAGCGCTTCTTTCAAGCTGCCACACACTTGTGGGATCTGGCTGGCTTCTTCCGGCGGCAGGTCATACAGGTTCTTGTCGGCCGCATCGCCAGGGTGAATCTTGTTCTGGATACCGTCCAGGCCAGCCATCAACAGGGCTGCGAAAGCCAGGTAGGGGTTGGCCGAGGGGTCCGGGAAGCGAGCTTCGATACGGCGCGCTTTCGGGCTGGAAACGTAAGGAATACGGATCGAAGCAGAGCGGTTGCGTGCCGAGTAGGCCAGCATTACCGGGGCTTCAAAGCCGGGAACCAGACGCTTGTAGGAGTTGGTCGACGGGTTGGTAAAGGCATTCAGTGCTTTGCCGTGCTTGATGATACCGCCAATGAAAAACAGGGCGGTGTCGGACAGGCCGGAGTAGCCTTCGCCGGCGAAAGCGTTCTTGCCGTCTTTGCTGATCGACATGTGTACGTGCATACCGGAACCGTTATCACCATACAGCGGCTTGGGCATAAAGGTTGCGGTTTTGCCGAAGGCGTCAGCAACGTTGTGTACGCAGTACTTCAGGGTCTGCACTTCGTCGGCTTTCTTCACCAGAGTGTTGAACAGTACGCCGATTTCGTTCTGACCGGCAGTGGCCACTTCGTGGTGGTGTACTTCGATGGTCAGGCCCATTTCTTCCATGGCATTACACATGGCAGTACGGACTTCGTGGTCGTGATCGACCGGCGGCACGGGGAAGTAACCACCCTTGACGCCCGGACGGTGACCCTTGTTGCCGGTTTCGTAGTCAGAGTCGGTGTTCCAGGAACCCTGTTCGGAATAGATCTTGAACATGGAGCCGGAAATGTCGGACTTGAACTTGACTTCATCGAATACGAAGAATTCGGGCTCAGGACCAACCAGTACGGTATCGCCCACACCGGTAGACTTCATGTACTCTTCAGCGCGCTTGGCGATGCCGCGCGGATCACGCTCGTAACCCTGCATGGTAGAGGGCTCGATGATGTCGCAGATCAGAATCAGCGTCGGGTCTTCGGTGAAGGGGTCCATGACGGCAGTTTCGTCATCGGGCATCAGGATCATGTCGGACGCTTCGATACCCTTCCAGCCAGCGATCGAAGAACCATCGAACATCTTGCCATCTTCGAAGAAGTCATCCTTCACTTCGCGGGCAGGAATGGTGACGTGTTGTTGCTTGCCTTTGCTGTCAGTGAAGCGCAGGTCAACCCACTTCACGTCAAATTCTTTGATCAGTTGAATCGTTTTCGACATGGTTTCCTCCAATGGGAATCGAATGGCCGGCTTGTCGCTGACCTTGATGATGATTACGAGCGGAATGTCCGGAGATCCGCTTGGCGTTTAATAGAGCAAAAGCTGTGCCAGCTTTAAAAAAGCGCGCAAGTGCACGTTTTAGCAGCAATTCTGCCATTTTAGCGAGCATATGCGGTATAAAAATGATCCAGTTTGGTGCGAATCGGGTAGAGATTGCACCATATTGGATCATTTGGGCGTGTATGGCCAGCGTTGTCCATTTACGGTTGCTGAATCGTCAGCGCAAGCACGGCCACGTATAATAACTTGCTTTTGCATTGCTGACTGCTATGAAGCTCTTAATCAAGTTCTTTGCCGAAATAACGATCAAGACCACGCCAGTGCGCAAGCGCTTCGTGAAACAACTCAAAATCAACTTGCGTGGGTTGCTGGCCGAGATCGATCCGTCGCTAAGGGTGCATGGCGCCTGGGACAGCCTGCAAATCGAGGGTGTGCGTGCGAGCAATCTGTCGGCCACGCTGGATTGTCTGCAGCGCACCCCGGGGATCTCGCAAATCCAGGAAGTACATGAGTACCCGCTGGTCAGTCTGCAGGACCTGGCTGACCTGTGTGTGCAGCATCTTGGTGCGCAGTTGCAAGGCAAAATGTTCGCGGTACGCTGCAAGCGGATCGGCCAGCACGACTTCAGTTCGCCTGAGGTGGCCAACTATCTGGGTCGCGAACTGTTTGCGCGCTGTGGTGCGGCCGGTATTTCGCTCTCCTCGCCAGAGGTGCGTGCCGAAGTGGAAATTCGTCATGACCAGGTGTTCCTGATTCAGGCACGGCATCAGGGCATGGGCGGCTTCCCGCTGGGTACAATGGAGCCGGTACTGAGCCTGATGTCAGGCGGTTTTGATTCGACCGTGGCCAGTTATCAGCTATTGCAGCGCGGCTTGTTGCCGCATTTCATCTTTTTCAACATGGGTGGCCGCGCGCATGAGATCGGGGTGCGCCAGATCGCCCATCATCTCTGGCAGCAGTATGCCGGCAGCCATCGCTTGCGCTTTATCAGTGTGCCCTTCGAGGAAGTGGTCGGTGAGCTGATACGCAATGTGGATGACAGCCAGATGGGTGTGGTGCTCAAGCGCATGATGCTGCGTGCTGCCGACCGGGTGGCGCACAAGCTGGGCTTCCAGGCCCTGGTGACCGGTGAGGCGATTGCTCAGGTAGCCAGTCAGACCCTGCCCAATCTGGCGGTGATTGACCGTGCGGTGGAGCGGTTGGTGCTGCGTCCGCTGATCACCACCAGCAAGCAGACGATTATCACTAAGGCACGCGAGATCGGTGTGGAAGCCATGTGCAGCGGTATTCCGGAGTATTGCGGCGTCATTTCGGTTAGCCCGGCAATCAATACCACGCATAGTCGCGTGGTGGAGGCTGAAGTCCGGTTCGATTTTTCCGTGCTCGACCGGGCCGTGGACAATGCGCTCACAACTGACTGCCATCTGCTCGACCAGCCGTTGGCGGGTATCGACGAGCTGGAGCTGGTTGCCGAGGCGCAGCCGGGTCAGATTGTGATCGATATTCGTGCGCCGGAAGAGCGTGAACACAGCCCCTTGCAGTTGACGGGGGTCGAGGTCAGGACGATTCCTTTCTACGAGCTGAAAAAGGCCTTTGCCGAGCTCGATTCCGCGCGTCTCTATCTGTTGTATTGCGATAAGGGCCTTATGAGCCAGATGCATGCCCAGAACCTGCTGGATTCGGGTTACGGGCATGTGCGAGTGCTGCGGCCAATCAATTGATTTTCCCCATTGCGCAAAAAACATACACTGTCACGTCAGGGTCTGTATAATGCGTACCTCATTTTTTCAGTATGCCGGCCCGTCGCCGCGCTATCCAGGACGTTCAAAGTGATCGAGAATCTCCGCAACATCGCCATTATTGCCCACGTTGACCACGGTAAAACCACACTGGTCGACAAGCTGCTCAAACTCTCCGGCACGCTGGACCGCAAAGAAGCCGAAGGCGAGCGGGTGATGGACTCCAACGACCAGGAGAAGGAGCGCGGCATTACCATTCTGGCCAAGAACACCGCCATCGAATGGAATGGTTACCACATCAACATTGTTGATACCCCCGGCCACGCCGATTTCGGTGGCGAAGTAGAGCGGGTCATGTCGATGGTTGATTCGGTCCTGCTGGTGGTTGACGCCCAGGATGGTCCCATGCCGCAAACCCGCTTTGTGACCCAGAAGGCGTTCAACGCCGGTCTGAAGCCCATCGTGGTGGTCAACAAGATTGACCGCCCGGGTGCGCGTCCTGACTGGGTGGTCGATCAGATTTTTGATCTCTTCGACAACCTCGGTGCTACCGATGAGCAGCTGGACTTCCCGATTGTCTATGCCAGCGCACTGAATGGGATCTCAGGTCTCGACCATGAAGACATGGGCGACAACATGGATGCCATCTTCCAGTCGATCGTTGACCACGTTCCGTCCCCGCAAGTCGATGTGGATGGTCCTTTCCAGATGCAGATTTCGCAGCTGGATTACAACAGCTTCCTTGGTGTGATCGGCATTGGGCGGATTGCCCGCGGTACCATCAATGCCAACTCGCCGGTTACCGCGATTGGCGCCGATGGCAAGAAGCGCAATGGCCGTATCCTCAAGATCATGGGCCACAGTGGCCTGCAGCGCGTTGAAGTTGAGTCGGCCCAGGCCGGTGACATTATTTGCGTCAGTGGTATGGATGCCCTGTTCATTTCCGACACCCTGTGTGATCAGCAAAACGTCGAAGCCCTGCCGGCTCTGACCGTCGACCAGCCGACCGTGAGCATGACCTTCCAGGTCAATGATTCGCCTTTCGCCGGTAAAGAAGGCAAGTTCGTCACCAGTCGCAATATCAAGGAGCGTCTGGAAAAGGAACTGCTGCACAACGTGGCGCTGCGTGTCGAAGATACCGGCAGCCCGGACAAGTTCAAGGTTTCCGGTCGTGGCGAGCTGCACCTGTCGGTATTGATCGAGAACATGCGTCGTGAAGGTTTCGAGCTGGCCGTAGGCCGTCCGGAAGTCGTGATTATCGAAGTGGAGGGTGAAAAGCAGGAGCCCTTCGAGAACGTGACCATCGACGTGGAAGAGCAGCATCAGGGTCCGATCATGGAGCAGATGGGTCTGCGCCGTGGCGACCTGACCAATATGATCCCGGATGGCAAGGGGCGTATTCGTCTGGAATACACCATTCCTGCCCGCGGCCTGATCGGTTTCCGCAACAGCTTCCTGACCCTGACCTCGGGTAGCGGCATCCTGACCTCGACCTTCAGCCATTACGGTCCGATCAAGGGTGGCGAGATTACCAGTCGTCAGAATGGCGTGTTGGTTTCGATGGCCAAGGGCACGGCGCTGACCTATTCGCTGGAAACCCTGCAGGATCGTGGCAAGCTGTTCCTGTCCCCGGGTGACGAGATCTATGAAGGTCAACTGGCCGGTATCCACAGCCGGGACAATGATCTGGTGATCAACCCGACCAAGGCGAAGAAACTCGACAACATGCGCGCCTCGGGCAAGGACGAGACCATTCAGCTGGTGCCGCCGATCAAGTTCACCCTGGAACAGGCGCTGGAATTTATCGAGGATGATGAGCTGGTGGAAGTGACGCCCAAGTCGATTCGTCTGCGCAAGAAAATCCTCGACGAGAACCAACGCAAGCGTGCCGCCAAAGGCTGATATCAGGCCCAGCTGTACTGCGCTGAAAGCCCCGTCAACAGAAATGTTGCGGGGCTTTTTATTTATTTTCGTCTGCTCACCCGATAAGGCGATAGGCGGTTTGCCAAAAGCGGCATCTAATTGCGATGCATGCCGCTTCTGTCAGAGTTGTTGTGTTTTCAGATTGCAGCGTTTGCATGCATAGCAAATACAACAATAATTCTGGAGATCCTCCTATGAAAACTCTGTCTATCGGCAAAACGCTGTTTTCCGCCGTAGCCGCCAGCGCATTGCTCTTCTCAGCTTCGGTCATGGCATCCAACCCGACGCCAGAACCGCCACCACCGGGCGGTGACAGTTCTTACCAGCGTGGCCCCAATCCTACCGTTGCCTTTCTGGAGGGTAGTCGTGGCCAGTACCGCGTAGCTACCTCGAATGTATCCAGCTTGGTCAGTGGTTTTGGTGGTGGCACCATCTATTATCCCAGCAACTCGAGTGGCGGCACCATGGGCGGTATTGTGGTCATTCCGGGCTATGTATCGTCGCAGTCATCAATTCAGTGGTGGGGGCCGAAACTGGCATCCTATGGCTTTGTGGTCATGACCATCGATACCAACAGCGGTCTGGATCAGCCGCCTAGTCGCGCCCGTCAGATCAACAGCGCACTGGATTACCTGGTCGATCAGAACACCAACCGTAACAGCCCGGTCCGTGGCATGATCGATACCCAGCGCCTGGGTGTGATCGGTTGGTCCATGGGTGGTGGCGGTACTATTCGTGTGGCGGGTGAAGGCCGTCTCAAGGCAGCTATTCCGCTGGCCCCGTGGGACACTTCAACCACGCCCTCGCGTCGTGTCGATGCGCCGACCTTGATCTTTGCCTGTCAGTCAGACAGCATTGCACCGGTTCGCAACCACGCGTCACCTTTCTACAACAGCTTGCCCAGCAACATCGATAAAGCCTTCGTTCAGCTCAACAACGGCGACCACTACTGTGCCAATGGTGGCAGCGCCCGTGGCCGCTACGATGCCGTTCTGGGTCGTTTCGGTGTGTCCTGGATGAAGCGCTTCCTTGATGAGGATACCCGTTACAGCCAGTTCCTCTGTGGGCCACGTCACACCTCGGATACCCAGATCTCCGAGTATCGCGGTAACTGCCCTTACTAAGTTGTCAACGGTTAAACAGCCCCGCTACTGTCAGCAGTAGCGGGGTTTTTTATGGTCTGATTTTTAATAGCAGACTAATGCAACAATGCTGAACAAAAGGGTCGTATTGGTGAAAATTTCACCTGTAAGGGGGATAGGACTGAGGTGTTCACTTGGGTCTAATGATCTTGCATGCAGTAAGTTGCTCGGCAATTGGTCACCCTTGGTAACTTCGAGCATTCAGTACAACAAATACAAGAACTGATCCTGGAGATCTTATGAAAACTCTGTCAATCGGCAAAACGCTGTTTTCTGCTGTTGCCGCCGGCGCATTGATGTTCTCGGCCTCGGTCATGGCATCCAACCCTGCCCCTGAACCTACTGATCCGGGTGCTGAGAGCCCCTATCAACGTGGACCGGATCCAACAGTATCCTTCCTCGAAGCCAGCCGTGGTCAATACCGTGTGGCCACGCAGAACGTGTCCAGCTTTGTCAGCGGCTTTGGTGGCGGTACCATCCACTACCCGAGCAACGCCTCTGGCAGCATGGCGGCCATCGTGGTGATTCCCGGGTACGTGTCGTCCGAGTCTTCCATCGAATGGTGGGGTCCGAAACTGGCATCCTACGGTTTTGTGGTCATGACCATTGATACCAACAGTGGCCTGGATCAGCCGCCGAGCCGCGCGCGTCAGATCAACAACGCACTGGATTATCTGATTGATCAGAACACCAGTCGCAACAGCCCGGTCCGTGGCATGATCGATACCCAGCGCCTGGGTGTGATCGGTTGGTCCATGGGCGGTGGCGGTACCATCCGCGTTGCAGGTGAAGGTCGTATCCGTGCTGCCATCCCTCTGGCGCCCTGGGACACCTCCAACATCCCGTCACGTCAAGTCGCTGCGCCGACTCTGATCTTTGCCTGCGAGTCGGATACCGTTGCCCGCGTGCGCAGCCATGCTTCGCCGTTCTACAACAATATTCCGGGCAGTATCGACAAGGCGTTTGTCCAGCTGAACAACGGCAACCACTACTGCGCCAATGGCGGTAGCTCCTTTGGTCGTTATGACGCTGTACTGGGACGCATGGGTGTATCCTGGATGAAGCGCTTCCTTGATGAGGATACCCGTTACAGCCAGTTCCTGTGTGGGCCCAACCATACCTCGGATCGCCAGATCTCCGAATACCGTGGCAACTGCCCGTACTAGGTTTCTGGCAGTAACGAAAACGCCGAACCTTTGTGGTTCGGCGTTATTCTAGCGAGTCATTGGCTTTCAGTCGGCGCCACTCCCGTTCGGCCAGCTCACGGCGCTTGGCCTCGTATTTTTCCGGGGTGTTGATGGTGCCGAACACCCAGGCCCAGACCTCTTTCGAGGCTTCCATCTTGCGCCCGATCTTGTTGGTCTAGTCGTGCGGTACATGGCAATCCGAACAGGTAGCGCGTACCCCGGAGCGATTGTTGTAATGCACCGTGGCTTTCAGTTCCTGACAGGGTTGGCCTGCATTTCGTGGCAGGTAATACAGAATTGTTCGCTATTGGTTGCTTCCAGTGCGGTATTGAAACCACCCCAGAAAATGATGCCGGCAACAAAACCACCCAGGGTCAGAAAGCCCAGGCTGAAATGGACGCCAGGGCGGCTGAGTACCCGCCAGTAATGGGTGAGCCAGCGCTTCATGGTTGGCCTCCTTGGCGGTCGCGCTGCAGCAACTGGTCAATTGACTGGAAGCTGGATTGCACCAGAGGATCGGCATCCGTTTGTGGAACATGACACTGAGTGCAGAAATAGCGCCCGGGGGTAACGGCTGCCCGGGTTTGCCCATGGCGGTCAACATAATGGGTAATGCTGACCATAGGGGCGCCGGCAGCTGGTGCAGTATCGCGGCTATGGCAATCCATGCAGCGGTTGAAGCGACTATCCACCTGATAGTTGCGAATGCTGTGCGGTATCACCGGGGGTTGTTCCGGATAGTTGCGGACTTCGCGCCCGCTGGCACGGGGTTCACCGGCAATCGGTGGTGCCGGCAGGGTGTCGAACAGGGTGCCGCCAGCACGCAGACCGTCGGGTGCGGGTACATAGGGTCGTTCGTCTGCCTGAGCTGTCAGGGCAAAACTGGCGGTCAATAGCAGGGTGAGCAAGCGCATCACGGGATAGCCTCCTTATGCCCGACTGACCAGTTCAAAACGGACAGCGCATTTCTTGAAGTCGGTTTGCAGTTGACGCAGTTCAGCCCCTTGTTCACCGGCGACTGCACGTCGCCATGGGTGGCGACTACCTGATTATCCCGGGTAGCGACCATCACACTGCAGCCGGTGCCGCAGAAACGACAAGGTGCCTTGTCCCATCTGAGTTGCGTACGGTGGCTATGGGTGATCAGGTTGCTGGTGCTGGCTGGCAGGCTGATGCCGGCCGCTGCAGCGGAGGCAGCGGCTGTATTGGCTTTTACAAATCACGCCGGGTCAGTTTTATGGGTGTCACCTGTTTTATTATGTGCTCGCC
Organism: Pseudomonas sp.; assembly: GCA_007117785.1. Taxonomy (GTDB): domain Bacteria; phylum Pseudomonadota; class Gammaproteobacteria; order Pseudomonadales; family Pseudomonadaceae; genus Halopseudomonas. The sequence goes on along the minus strand of SKFV01000329.1, from coordinate 8,896 downwards.
AGCGTCAGGCGCCGGCGTAGGTGCTATAGGTCACTCTGCGCTAAATGTCGCTATCTTCCAGGGGGCGGTCGGCCGTGCTGACCGCAACTACTTCGTGATAGACCAGGTTGCAGCTGAGCACGCCAGGGCGTTCATGCAGGCTGGTCTGAAAATCAAGGATGCGTTGTTGCCGGTCAGATTCCAGAACCACAACCAGCTTGCCTTGCGGGCTCTGGGCGCGGACCTCAACGCCATGTTGAACGGTAAGGTCCAGTTGCAGCTGGCTCAGACTCTCGGGTTTGACCTGAACCAGAAGGCTGGCGATGTGCACATAGTCAGCCATGTTGAACTTCGAGGCTGATAGCCTGTGTCGGGCAGGTGCTCAGGCAGGCGCCGCATCCGGTGCATGAGGACATATCCAGTTCGGGCAATGGCGGCTGGCCCAGGCGCGGACGGAAACGAATGGCTCTGGGTTCGCAGGCATCATCGCAACTCTGGCAATGAACACCCTGATGGGCCAGGCAAGTGCCATGGATGTGTGCCTGCCAAGTGAACGCCGGGCGCTGGAGATCAAACACGGGTTCGGGGCAGGCAGTAACGCATTGCTGGCAAAGGCTGTAACCGTTGGCACTGAAATCCAGCTGTGGAAAGCCTCCGTCACCGCGACGCAGCACTTGCTCCGGGCAGGCGCTGATGCAAGCATCGCAACGGCTGTACAGGTCGCTGAAATCCTCGCTACTCCAGGGTGGGTTGAGTGGCGGGCGGGCATCGAGCTGACCGCGCAGCAGTTGCCGGCGGTTAAGGCTGACAGACATGGACGAGTTCCTTACAGGGGTGATCCGGGTGGGCCCATAAAGGTATGCAGCATCCAGACGATAAAGCCGTAACCACCGACCAGGGTTATGGCCAGCAGGGGAAACAGAAGCACTGCAATAAAAGCAAAAACGCGGGCTTCATCGCCATTACTATGCGCAGGGCTGATTTCATCGTTATCGGTCATGCGCCCTTCCAGACTGCCGGTAACCAGATGTTACCAGCCTAGACCATATAACCATGATCTTGTAGGGATATTTGGCGGGGTATTGGGCCCTGTTGGCTACAGCGCCCGCAATATCAGGCGTCGAAGAAAAACTTTTCTGCACCAAAAGCGGGCTTGAGGTGATTCAGCCAGGTCGCTTGCTCGTTGTATTCAGCAAAGAAGGGGCGCTGAACCCAGTCCGGGTTGCGACCCTGGATCATGCGTAGTGCCAGCACTTTCTCACCATTGATTTCGGCGACGCCCTGGATTTCCACCTTGCCTGGATGTGAGCTCATCGATGGGCCGCGCGCGGTGCGGGCAATCCCGGACACCTGCTGCATGGCATCACGATAGATTTCCCAGGCCTTGATCAGCGGCACTTCAAAGTAATGTTGGGCGCCGGTGTCGCGCTCGACAAACATGTAGTAGGGAATAATGCCCAGCTCGACCTGGGTCTGCCACATACGCGCCCAGGTCCCGGCGTCGTCATTGATGTGTGCCAGCAGTGGGCCCTGGGCGCGAATTTGTGCCCCGGTCGCCCGCACGCGGCGAATGGCTTCACGGGCAATCGACGGCTCCAGCTCACGCCAGTGGTTATAGTGGGCCATCAGCGCGAGGTGTTTGCCTGCGGCCTGAATCTCGCTGAACAGGGCCAGCAGGTCCTCGGCATCTTCGTCACTGACAAAGCGCTGGGGCCAGAACGTGAGGGCCTTTGAGCCGATGCGGATGGTGCGCACATGGGCAAACTCCTCGCTGAGCAGTGGCTCGAGATGTGCACGCAGGTTCTTGGTTTTCATCACCAGCGGGTCGCCACCGGTCACCAGCACGTCGGTCACTTCCGGGTGCGCGCGCAGGTAGTCCTGCAGTTGCCCGCTTTCACGCGCGGCAATTTTCAGATCCTTGTCACCGACAAACTGCGCCCAGCGGAAACAGAAGGTGCAGTAGCTGTGACAGACCTGACCCGAGCTGGGAAAGAACAAGACGGTTTCCCGGTACTTGTGCTGCAGGCCCTGCACGGTTTCGCCGTCTATCTGCGGAATGTTGTGCTCCAGCTGGCCGGCCGGGTGCGGATTGAGGTCGGCGCGTACATCGTTGATCACCTGATTCAGGCTGGCTTGGTCGGCACCGTCGCGCATCAGGCTGGCCACGCGTTCAAAGTGCTCGGGCTTGAGCATGCCGCGCTGGGGGAAGGTCAACTGGAAGATCGGGTCAGCGGGAATATTCGTCCAGTCGATCAGCTCGTTGATCACATACTCGTTGACCCGGAAAGGTAATACGCTGGCCACGACCTGCATGTCAAAGCGTTGTTCTTCACTCAGCTGCGCCAGCTGCGGTATCTGTTGCAGTTGGCGGGCGGTATAGACCTTGAAGCGCTGGGGCTCGACGTTCGGGGTCGTGTCATCACGGGAAATAGCAACAATGTTCTGTCTAGTCATAGTTAGTACACTTAATATTAGTGGTCAGAAAATGTGTGGCAAACCGTTGGCGTGCCCTGAAGCAGAAGCGTTTCTGCAGAGCCAGTCCGGCGCGATAGTGCAGGAAAATGACAGGGCTGCGAGCAGTTACAGATGACCCTGATGGACATGGCGATGAATATAATCAGCCTACCAATTTACCAGAAAAGCAGTTTGATGTCTAAAGACAGGCAAGGGCTTGTCGCCTGGACAGACTAACGGGTCGACCCCTGATCATCGGGGCGCAGCAGGAGACGGCGTGCGATGTTGCCAAGCAACAGCAGACCTGCCAGCGCAAATAACGGCAGCAGGGTAGAAAAATCCAGCGCCTGTTCGGCCTGGCGCGCACTGACCATGCCGTGCACGGCGTTGGCATAGATCAGCCATTTGATACTAAGGCCGAGCACGGCTGCCAACAGGTAGCTGGTCAGCGGCAGGCGCAATACGCCGGCGGCCAGGTTGACAAAGGCATGCGGGAAGCCGGGCAGGATGCGCAGCGCACACTGGGTCAGGAAGTCACTGCGTTTGGCCAGCAGCTTGAGGACTTCTCTGGCCATCCGGTTGGGTCGGGTGGCTTCGCCGACCCGGTGACCTACCCTATAAGCGCCATAGGCACCTGCCACGCTGCCGATAACCAGCAGCGGCACACTGATCAAGGGGGCATGAAAGGGCGCAATCAGCCAGAAGCACATACTGCCCGGTAAACCAAAGGTCATCAGCACCGCCATCAATAATATCAGTGCCAGCAAGATGGCCGGATGGCCTGCCAGTTCGGCGCCCCAGCGCAGCAGGTCGCCCACGCCTACCGGCAGCAGCAATCCGGTCAGCATCAGTGCCAGCAGGCCAAGTAAGGCTAAGGCTGGCCAGCGCAGGCGGTAGTTGGCAAGCATGGACGGCTCCGGAGGTTGACAAGTCGGACTATACTGAAGCTCCGGCCGACGCTTGGCAACCATGGGCCAGCCGGGAACGGACTGCAGTCTGGAGTGGTCTGAGCAGAGGTTACAGGCGGCTGTAGCGGATCTGAATTGAGGGAGAGATACCATGAGCAAGATAATGGGCGCGCTGGGTGCATTTCTGATACTGGCGCTGCTGGCTGGTTGCGGTGGCAATGATGACAATGACATAGCCAGTATTGAAGGGGATATGACGGAGGCGGATGTGGTCGAGCTGCAGCCCATGACTCGGGTCAGCGGTAGCCTGTTGTATCGCGCACGTATTGCGCTGGCTCCGGACGCAGTCGCGCTTATCCAGTTGATGGGCGCCACTGAGGAGGACGATCTGATACTGGCTGAGCAGCGCATACAGCTGGACGGCCGTCAGGTACCGATCGATTTTGACCTCGACGTTGATGCTGAAACCCTGGCCCAGGCATCGGACTGGCGTTTACAGGCGGTAATCCAGGAAGCCGGTCGTACTCGCTGGCTATCAGAAGCTATTCCGCTTGAACTGGGTAGTGGTGATCAGGCCTTGGGTGAGGTCGAGTTGATGCCATACCGTGACACGGCCCTGGCCAGCATCATGAACTGTGGCCAGCGACAGATCCGTGCCGGTCATGACGGCGAAAGCCTGGTACTGGATGTTGGCGGTGAGCGCTTTGTACTGCTGCCGGTAGAGGCTGCCTCCGGGGCGCGATATGAAGCCAAAGGTGATCCGGAAACCCGCTTCTGGAGCAAGGGTGATCAGGCCAGCCTGACCCTCAATGGTGAAGAATACCCGTTGTGTGTTGCCCAGGGTGCTTTGCCGCGCCCACTCCAGGCGCGAGGCAATGAGCCGTTCTGGCGTATCGATCTGGATGACCGGATGACCTTGAGTACGCCGGATGAAGAGAGCCAGGAGTTGGCCTATGAACTTGAGCATGAGAACAGTTCGGTGACCCTGGTGCATTCAATGGATATGGGGATGGAACTGCGCCTGGAGCAAGGGTTGTGCCGCGATAATATGACTGGCATGCCATATCCTTTCAAGGCTGAGCTGGTCCGTGACGGGGAAACCCATCCCGGGTGTGCGGGTGATCCTGAGCAGTTGCTGCAGGGTGTTACCTGGACGGTAGGTCTTATCAATGACGAGGCACCGCTGGACGGCTCGCGAGTCACCTTGCGCTTTATGCCGGAGCAACGCCTGGCCGGGGTTGCCTCCTGCAACAACTTCATGGCCGGTTACGAGCTTACCGGTGAAGGGCTCAGTGTGCAGCAGGCAGCCACGACCATGAAAGCCTGTGAAGCAAGCCTGATGGAGCAGGAGCAAAAGGTGCTGGAGATCCTGCAAGGCGCACAACGTTTCGATATTAACGAAGAGGGTGAGCTGGTGTTGTATAGTGATCAGGGGCAACGACTGACCGCGCGACAAGGCGGCTGAATGAGCCTGCCCTTTTGCTGACACCTGCACACAAGGAAACCTTCTATGCTGGCGCTGATACTTGGCCTGGTAATTTTTCTCGGTATTCACTCGACTACTCTGCTGGCGCCGACCTTTCGCCAGCAGCAAGTGGCACGACTGGGGCTACTGCCCTGGAAAGGCATCTATTCGCTGATTGCTCTGGTCGGCCTGGTGCTGATTGTCTGGGGCTACGGCCAGGCGCGCATGGCGCCGGTCTGGTTGTGGACCCCTCCAGTCTGGACCCGACACCTGGCTGCACTGCTGACGGTCCCCGCTTTCATTCTGCTGGTGGCAACCTATATTCCTGGCTCGCACATCAAAGCGCGGGTGGGGCATCCGATGCTGTTGGCGGTGAAGTTCTGGGCTATCGCGCATTTGCTGGCCAACGGCAAACTGGCAGATCTGCTGCTGTTTGGCGGCTTTCTGGTCTGGGCGGTTGTGCTCTATATCGCCTTGCGCCGCAATGATCGCGCGACCGGCTATGTGCCTGTACCCGGCAAGGTAACGCGGGATATTCTGGTGGTGGTTGTCGGTCTGGTTTTCTGGGTAGTGTTCGCCATGTGGCTGCACCTGTGGCTGATTGGCCGAATGCCCTTTGCCATGGGCTGACATCCCGAGTGACAGCCGAGGTAGTGGTGGGTAATGTAGAGCCTTGCCCACGCTATCTTTCACCGATCTGGCCAGGAGCCCTGCATGCAACTGCTGTATCCCGAGATCAAGCCGTATGCCCGGCACGAATTGGCGGTTGAAGAGCCGCATGTACTCTATGTCGATGAAAGTGGAGACCCGGACGGGTTGCCCGTTGTGTTTATTCACGGTGGGCCCGGCGCCGGCTGCGATAGTCTGAGCCGGCGCTTCTTCGATCCGTCCCTGTATCGGATTATCACTTTCGACCAGCGCGGAGCCGGGCGTTCCACGCCGCATGGCAGCCTGGACAACAACACCACCGCCCATCTGGTAGCTGACCTAGAAGTCCTGCGCGAGCACCTGAATATCGAGCAATGGGTGCTCTTTGGCGGCTCATGGGGGTCGACCCTGGCACTGGCCTATGCACAATCACATCCCGAGCGGGTATTCGGCATGGTCTTGCGCGGTATTTTTCTTTGCCGCCAGAGTGATATTCACTGGTTCTATCAGGAAGGCGCCAGTCGGGTTTTCCCGGATTACTGGGAAGACTATCTGGCATTGATTCCGACCGAAGAACGCGATGACCTGGTTGGCGCCTATTACCGTCGGTTGACCGGTGAGGACGAGATCTGCCGCATGCATGCGGCCAAGGCCTGGTCGACCTGGGAAGGGCGTTGCGCCACCCTGCGGCCCAGCAGCAAGGTGGTCGAGCGCTTCAGCGAAGCACGGCGAGCTTATGCCCTGGCACGTATCGAGTGCCATTATTTCCAGCACCAGTCGTTCCTGGAGCCGGATCAGTTGCTCGGCAATATGCACAGGATTGCGCATATCCCTGGTGTGATCGTGCATGGCCGTTATGACATGGTGTGTCCACTGGACAATGCCCTGGCAGTGCACCAGCGTTGGCCGGGCAGTGAGTTGCAGATTATTCGCGATGCCGGTCACGCTGCCTCCGAGCCGGGTATTGCCGATGCCTTGGTGCGGGCAACCGAGGCCATGGCGCGACAATTACTTGATCTGTCACCCACGGCAGAGTAAGGCATGAAGGCATTATTGCAGCGGGTGGCAGCCGCCCGGGTGGAAGTGTTGGGCGAGGTGGTCGGCGCCATTGATCAGGGTTTGCTGGTGCTGGTCGGGGTTGAGCCAGGTGATGATCAGGCCAAGGCTGACAAATTGCTGCGCCGCTTGCTGGATTATCGCGTGTTCAATGATGCCGAAGGACGTATGAACTGTTCGCTGCGTGACGTGCAGGGCGGGCTCTTGCTGGTCTCGCAATTCACCTTGGCAGCGGATACCCGCAAGGGCTTGCGCCCGGGGTTTTCCACCGCTGCCGCCCCGGCAGAGGCCGAGGCGCTGTTCACCTATATGCTGGCGCAGGCCGAGCAGTTGCATGCGCCAGTGTCCAGCGGTCGCTTTGGCGCGGATATGCAAGTGCATCTGGTGAACGACGGGCCGGTGACCTTTTTGCTGGAAGTTTGAGCACCAGGGAAACACTGATTAAATCAGCTCAGAGTTGCAGCCCGATTGTCGTTGGCCGGTTATGGACACGCCGTGAACCCGTCCCTGGGGGCTCGTAGATGCCATCCATGGCATCTAACGGTCCATGACCGGCCAACGACAACCGGGCTGGTGTGTTCATGTGGTATTAATCAGTGTCTCCCTGGTCTGCGGCTAGTTTGCGAGTGCCTCGGCAACAAAATCCAGCCGGTCCTGACCAAAGAACATCTGCTCGCCGACAAAGATCGTTGGTGCACCGAACACGCTGCGCTCGATGGCTTCGCTGGTGGTTGTCTTGAGTTGCTCCTTGACCGTCGGGTCTTGCACGCGCTGCAGCACCTCGGCTGGATCAAACCCTGCCTTTTGCAGTGCGGTGGCAACGACCTCTGGCTGCCCCATATCCTGTTCATCCACCCACATGGCAGTGAAAACGGCCTGCAGGTAGCGCTCAAAGTCCGCGGTGTCCAGATAGGCAGTCGCGCCGCGCATCAGCATCAGGGTATTGATCGGGAAATAGGGGTTGTGGTTCAGGGTCACGCCATAGCGTTTGGCAAAGCGCTGGAAATCCTGCCGGCTGTAAGCGCCCTTGGCTGGCACCGTGGCTGGCGACCTGTTACCGGTGGCCTGAAAGACCGCACCCAGCAGCATGGGTTTGTAAACCAGTGTCGCCTGATGCTTTGCCGCCAGCGCGGGGAGTTGCGTCCAGGCCAGGTAGCTGGCCGGGCTACCGACATCAAAAAAGAATTCAATGGTCTTGCTCATCGTGTGCTCCTTCAAAAGGTTTCAAGCCAGGGCCGCAGATCCAGTTCGTGGGTCCAGCAGTCTTTAGGTTGGCAGTGCAGCTGCCAGTACTGCTCGGCAATATGTTCCGGGTCGAGGATGCCACCCTGATCCTTGAGCGCATAGCGCTCGGGGAAGTTGTCGCGAATAAAGGCGGTATCAATGGCGCCGTCGATAATGCTGTGAGCAACATGAATGCCCTGCGGGCCGAGTTCACGGGCCATGCTCTGGGCCAGCGCACGTAGGGCAAATTTGGCGCTGGCAAAGGCGGCAAACCCGCTGCTGCCGCGCAGTGAGGCGGTTGCACCAGTAAAGATAATACTGCCTAGCCCGCGCGCCAGCATGACTCTGGCCGCTTCGCGACCGGCAAGAAAGCCGGCAAAGGCGGCCATTTCCCAGACCTTGCGATACACCCGCGCGGTGGTCTCGGTAATACCGAAGCGCACATTGGCGCCGATATTGAACACCACCACCGCCAGCTGACCGATCTCGGTTTCAATCTGGTTGAACAGGGCGATCATCGCCTCTTCATCGCGCGCATCACAGCCAAAGCCGTGGGCGACTCCCCCCGCAGACTGAATGCTGTCTATCAGGGGTTGCAGAGCGTCACGCTGGCGGCGGGTGACGCAGACGCTATAACCCTCGCGGGCAAAGCGCTGGGCGATGGCGCCACCGGTGGCGTCGCCGGCGCCAATGATCAGTGCTACAGGTGCGGTAGACATAAAGGCCTCTTTTGTCAGACATGGACGTATTGGTGGGCGCTGATTAAGGAAACACTGATTAATTGCACATTACGGCAACAGGCTGGTTGTCGCTGGCCGGTGCTGGACCGTTAGATGCCATGGATGGCATCTACGAGCCCCCAGGGATGGGTTCACGGCGTGTCCAGCACCGGTTGGCAGCAGTCGCGCTGATACTCCGACCAGACTTTATCAGTGCTTCCTTAAGCCTTAGCCAATTAACAGATGTATGTCCAGTAAGGCTCAGTATGTCACCGAGTCGACACAGTTAAGCAACTATTCTTTCGTCGTCAATGCCGCCGCTCTGCGCTCTGGCGTGCTATGTTGAGCGCAGTGGCCGGTATTGGCACATGCCTTGCTGCATCGACCGACTGACCGGTTTCTTTTCAGGGATTTCATCTCATGACCATTCGTGTAGCACTCAG
>SKFV01000159.1 GCA_007117785.1 Pseudomonas sp. | reverse complement strand
TGTTCATGCCGATCAAACTGGTGCCCAAGCAATACGAAGCCCTGGTGCGTCGTGTGCGTGGTGCTCAGGATCAGATTCGTATTCAGGAACGCGCCATCATGCAGTTGTGTGTGCGTGACGCACGCATGCCGCGCACTGATTTCCTGCGTGGCTTCCCCGGCAACGAAACCAACCAGAAATGGGTGGATCAACTGCTGGCCAAGAAGCCGCGCTATGCCGAAGCACTGGAAAGCCTGAAGGCGGATATCCAGAAAGCACAGAGCAAGCTGTCCGCACTGGAAGAAGAAACCGATCTGGCCATTTCCGACGTCAAGGACATCAACCGTCGCATGTCGATCGGTGAAGCCCGCGCGCGGCGTGCCAAGAAGGAAATGGTCGAAGCCAACCTGCGTCTGGTGATCTCTATCGCCAAGAAGTACACCAACCGTGGCTTGCAGTTCCTCGACCTGATCCAGGAAGGCAACATCGGCTTGATGAAGGCGGTCGACAAGTTCGAATACCGCCGTGGCTACAAGTTCTCGACCTATGCCACCTGGTGGATTCGCCAGGCGATCACCCGTTCGATTGCCGACCAGGCACGCACCATCCGGATTCCGGTGCACATGATCGAAACGATCAACAAGCTCAACCGTATTTCCCGCCAGATGTTGCAGGAAATGGGTCGCGAACCGACCCCGGAAGAGCTTGGTGAGCGCATGGAGATGCCCGAGGACAAGATCCGCAAGGTTCTCAAGATCGCCAAAGAGCCGATCTCGATGGAAACCCCCATCGGTGATGATGAAGACTCGCATCTGGGCGACTTCATCGAGGACTCAACCATGGATTCGCCAATCGACATGGCGACCGTGGAAAACCTCAAGGAAGCCACCCGCGATGTACTTTCCGGCCTCACCGCACGGGAAGCCAAGGTACTGCGCATGCGCTTCGGTATCGATATGAATACCGATCACACGCTGGAAGAAGTCGGCAAGCAGTTCGACGTAACCCGTGAGCGGATTCGTCAGATCGAAGCCAAGGCCCTGCGTAAGCTACGCCACCCAACGCGCAGTGACCACCTGCGCAGCTTCCTCGACGAGTAAGCGCACAGCAGTAACGAAAACGCCCGGCTTTGCCGGGCGTTTTTATTTCCCGAATGCATAACTATGGTCAGCCGCCGCCGCAATACGTATAATCCGCGGCGTTAGTTCTATCTTTGGGCCTATAGCTCAGTTGGTCAGAGCAGGCGACTCATAATCGCTTGGTCGTAGGTTCAAGTCCTACTGGGCCCACCATTCCCTCCGGTCATGCCGGACCTCATCGGACTATTCCAGCCCAGAATCACAGATTCTGGTCGTTACGGCGGCGCGAAGCTGCGCTTCACGAAACCCCGCTTACACCCTACTGGGCCACCACTCCCCTAAAGTATTGTGCGTAACATGAAGACGCCCAATAGGCTGGCCAACAACATCACAACCGACCAACCATGAAATGGCAACCACAAGCCCGGCTGGCGGCCCAGGCGCAGTGCAATCAGATTGGCCAGCGAGCCAATTACCAACCCAAAGCCACCGACATTGGCACCCCAGGCCAAGGCATACCAGTGATCTGAGAACTCAGCCAAAAAGATGGTCGCCGGGACATTGGAGATGACTTGTGACAGGGCTACAGCGCCGGTAATTTCTGCTCCCGGCAATGCCAGCAAGGTATCCACCAGCGGCGGCATGAAAGGCAACCGCGCGAGCAAGCCCAGGTTGATAAACATCAGTACGAAGATCAGCAGAATCAGCCAATCCACGCCTTGTAACACCCGCCGCCAGAACAGCATATAAAGTGCCAGTACTCCAGCCACGGCAATACTGATCAATCCCCACTCCACCAGCAGCAAAAACAGTGGAAAACACATCAGAGAGACACGTAACAGCTCCCGGCGAACCGGATGAGAACCTGCGTGAATATGAATATCCACACGGCGACCGGTAAATGCCAAGGCCGTCAACAGCAGCAACGCCACCAGAATCCAGGCGGCAATCGGCAGCATCTGCCCCATAAAAGTGAAAAAGCTGTCACCCGAGCGCTGCCAGAGATAGAGGTTCTGCGGATTACCAATGGGGCTGACGGCTGATCCAGCGTTCACCGCCAGGGCCTGAAAAATAATCAGCCGCCCCACCGGCAGGCTGGCCAGCCGACTCAGGCTCAAGGTCAATGGCACCACAATAAACAGAGCTACATCATTGGTAATCACCGCGGACAACAGGGCGGCAAAGAGCACTATTGCCAGCGCCAGTTGCCTCTCGGTATGCATATGGCCGAGCAGCCAGTGCCCTACTCGCACCAGAGCGCCACTGTCTTCCAAACCACGACTAAGCACCATCAATCCAGCCAGAATGGCGATGGTATGCCAATCAACCAGCCCGGGCAGTTGCTGCCACTCAATCGAAGTAAAGACCGCCAGCAGGGCAAAACCAAGCAGCAACGCCAGCAACAAAAGGTCTTCGGTAAGCCGGGAGTAGACGAAGCGAAGCAGTTGCATAGGGTGCGTCTATCAAAGATGGTTGGTTAGCTCGACAAAGTGGACTTTACTGATGCAACTTGACGAGTAGCAGAGTCTTCGCGCTGATAGCTAGCGTGAATCATCGCCCCTGCCCAGTAAGGCCGCCAGCCCTTCCAACGCCTTGTGGGTAGCCTTCTTGCCCTTGGGCGTTGCGGTTGAACCCTCGGCAAAGTATTGCTGGTCGGTATAGCGTGCATGTTCATTATCGTGACAATACAGACACAACAGCTCCCAGTTGGAGCCATTTTCCGGGTTATTGTCGTGGTTGTGATCGCGGTGATGCACGGTAAGCTCACTCAGGCGCTTGCCGCTGAACTCGCGGGCACAGCGGCCACAGATCCAGGGATACATTTTCAACGCTTTCTCGCGGTAGCCCTGCTCCCTGGCCTGCCGGTTGTCATTGTTCCCCATAGCTACCTCCTCGCGCCTGATTAGAGTGTAGCGCTTCAGCCCGCATTCAGGGTGCACGTCCAGATAGTATGCCGGGCACCGCGATTGCCATGCGCATAGACCTGCTCCTCTTTCACGGCAAAGCCAGCCTTGGCCAGGCGATTGGCGAATGGGCGGTCGGCCGTGGCGGACCAGGTGGCCAGTTGCCCCTTGGGCCGCAAAGCGCGTGCACAGGCAGAGAGTCCGGCCAGTGAGTAAAGCCAGTTATTGTTGCTGTGGGTCAGCCCCTCGGGGCCGTTATCGATATCCAGCATGATGGCATCGAAACCCTGAGCGTCAGCTTGCAGCACCTTGGCAACATCCTCGTTATGCACTTGCGTGCGCTGGTCCTGCAGCGGGAATCCGGCCTTGGCACCCAGGGCACCCCGGTTCCACTCGATCACGCCGGGCACCAGCTCGGCCACCAGCACTTCGGCATCCGGCCCCAGCGCTTTCAGCGCCGCCGCCAAAGTAAAGCCCATGCCAAGGCCACCGATCAGCACCCGCGCTGCTGCTCGGCCAGCGATTTTTCCGCAAGGTATCGCCGCCAGCGCATCTTCCGAGCCATGCATGCGGCTATTCATCAATTGCCCGCCCTTGCCGCTCTGTAACTTGATCACAAAGTCCTCGCCATACTCGAACAGGCACAGTGCTTCAGCCTGACCAGGGATCGGGGCGGTATCGAGCAGGATATGGCGTTTCATGGCAAGGCAACCGGAAGACATGGACCGGCATTATGCCGGACTCAAGGCAGGTGTTGCCATTGCGAGCAACGGCAGCAGGCAAGACTGCTGCTACAATAGCCGTCATCAACATCACAGGGTTTAGGCAATGGCAGCAATTGGGCGGTACAACAGTCTGGAAGTATTGAAACATACCGACTTCGGTCTCTATCTGGACGGTGGCACCGATGGCGAGATTCTGTTGCCCAACCGCTACATTCCCAAAGACACACCCAGTGAAGCCGGCGACTGGCTGAATGTGTTTGTCTACCTGGACAGCAGCGACAAACTGATCGCCACCACGGAAACGCCCAAGGCCATGGTCGGCGAGTTTGCCAGCCTGAAAGTTATCGACAGTAACCAGGCGGGTATTTTCCTCGACTGGGGCCTGCCGAAAGATTTGCTACTGCCCTATTCAGAGTCCAAGAAGCCGTTAAGCACCGGCGATTATGTGGTGGTCTTTCTCTATCTGGACCGGCACACACGACGGATTACCGCAACGGCCAAGCTGGACCGCCATCTGGATCACCAGCCCGCCACCTACAAGGTCGGTGAGGCGGTGGATCTGCTGGTCGTGGAGCAGACCGACCTGGGGTTCAAGGCGATCATCAACGGCCTGCACTGGGGCTTGATCCACAAGAATGAGGCGTTCAAGTTTCTGCGCAAGGGCAAGCGCGAGCAGGGTTATATTCGTGAATTACGCCCGGACGGCAAGATTAACCTGACCCTGCAACCGATTGGCGAGGCGGCGGCTGATGCCTTGCAAGCGCAGATTCTGCAGCATCTGGACGCCAATGCCGGGGTACTCGGCCTCAGTGACAAGAGCCCGCCAGAGGCGATCAGCCGCCAGTTCGGGGTCAGCAAAAGCAACTTCAAGAAAGCCATTGGCGGGCTGATGAAGCAGGGTCAGATCCGTATTTTGCCGGACCGTATCGAACGCACCTGAAATTAGGGAGCCTCTAAAAAACGTAGGCGAGGCAGGTGCAGCAAGGCAAAAACAGCCGAAAAAGCGCAGTTTACGAGTTGTAAATGAGCATTTTGATCGGACTCGCGCACGAGGCTGTTTTTAACGCCGCTGCGACAACGCAGGTAGTTTTTCAGAGGCTCCTAGCGGTATAGCCCCCAGGCCGCTACGCACACATCCACGCGCATTTCTTCGCCGATGGCGACAACGCCCAGACTGCGCAGTTGCGCCGGGTCAAAGCCGGCATCGGTGCGATGTGGCTGAAAATCGCTGAAAGGCAACCACCAGGTCTGCCACTGCTCCTGCGGTTGAACGGCCATGCGAAATGACTGCCAGGGGTGTTTCAGCGCAGTGGTCTTGAGACGTAAATCGACGGCATGCCCACTACCCAGCAACTGGATATAGATGCCGCGATACCTGCCGGCATTCACCCCTGACGGCAGCTGCGTCTTGATCTGTACAAAGCCACCATTGTTCTCCAGGCTGATTACGCCACTCAGACACACGCAGGGCTGTCCGTCACGCTTGAGCACCTCGAGGCTACCTTGCGAGCGCCCGCCCATGACCTGATCACTGACCAGCTGCCAGTCGTGCGGCTGGTCCAGCTGAACCTGGCCCAGGGTATGCTGTTCCGTAATGCCTGCTGGCATGGTCAAGGGAGTCTCAGACATTGACCACCGGCGGGCCGTATTCGGCGAGCAAGTTACCCGGATGTCGTACATCAGAACGCGTGCTGCCGATCATGCGCATAGCGCTGTCCGCGCGCTCCGGCTGGAAGGCAAAACAGGCACCCGCCTGGCGCTTCAT
>SKFV01000168.1 GCA_007117785.1 Pseudomonas sp. | reverse complement strand
GGCCCTGGATAACATCCGTCCAGGATACCGCCAGAAAACCACCGAAAAAGGTGTAGGAAATAATCGCAATGGTGCCGACTACCACAGCAATGGTGTAACTCATGCCAAAGGTGGATTCGAACAGCTTGCCGGCTGCAACCAGTCCAGAGCTGGTGTAGAACAGGAAAAACAGCAGAATGAATACCGCCGAAATTACGCGCAAGAGCCGCGTCTTGTCTGCAAAGCGAAACTCGAAATAGGCTGGCAAGGTCAGGGAGTCATTGACCGCATGGGAATAAACCCGCAATCGCCGTGAGACGATCAGCCAGTTCAGCCAGGTACCCAACAACAGACCAATGGCAATCCAGCTGGCTTCAAAACCTGCCGCCATCGCATACCCCGGCAAACCAAGCAACAGCCAGCCACTCATATCCGACGCGCCCGCTGACAAGGCGGCAGTTCCCGGACCGAGCGAGCGGCCGCCAAGAATATAATCGGACAGATTGGTAGTTCGTTTATAGGCGATATACCCCAGGGCCAGCATGACCCCGATGTAGACCAGGAAGGTTGCACTCACAACGCCTGTGTTCATTGTTATTCTCACTTTTCCGAAGGACATCCGTGTCCGGGTTGAACAGGTGGGGCAGATCCCCGCAGTCAGTCAAGCGGCTGACTGTTATGGCTCACCATTACCCAGCGACAGCAGACTGGCATTGCCACCCACCGCCGTGGTGTTGATTGTGCGCGTACGCTCGGTCACAAAGCGCAGCAGATAGTGCGGACCACCGGCCTTGGGGCCGGTGCCCGAGAGCCCCATGCCGCCAAAGGGCTGTACGCCAACGACAGCACCGATCTGGTTACGGTTGACGTAAACATTGCCAATACGTACCCGTTGGTCAATATAGCGTGCAGTTTCTTCGTTGCGGCTGTGGATGCCCAGAGTCAGGCCGAAGCCGGTTGCGTTGATATCCGCTATCACTTGATCGAGCTGGTTGTTGCGCCAGGTAATGACATGCAGGATCGGGCCGAAGTGCTCACGGTCCAGCTCGCGGATACTGTCCAGCTGGAAAGCGACCGGGGCAACAAAATGACCATCAAGGCCTTCCGGTAGCGGCGTTTCGGCAATCAGCTTGCCCTGCCCTTTCAGTGCCTCGACGTGCTTGATCAGGCCCTCTCGGGCGTCGTTGTCAATAACCGGACCGACATCGGTGGCGCGATCACCCGGGTCGCCAATATGCAGCTCCGCCATGGCGCCCTTGAGCAAATCGAGCACCCGCGGGGCGATGTCTTCCTGGATGAACAACACACGTAATGCCGAACAGCGCTGGCCAGCACTGGTAAAGGCCGCATGGACCACATCCTTGATGACCTGTTCAGGCAAGGCGGTGGAATCCACCAGCATGGCATTCTGCCCGCCCGTTTCGGCCACCATGGGTGCAATGGCAGCATCGCGAGCCGCCAAGGCCCGGTTGATCACATGGGCTGTCTGGGTCGAGCCGGTAAAGGCAACCCCGGTAATCCGCGGATCGGCAGTTATCACGCTACCCACCTGAGCGCCATCGCCGGGAAGTAGTGCCAGTACATCTTTGGGCAGGCCCGCTTGCCACATCAGTTCAATACAACGCACCGCAACCAGGCTGGTCTGCTCCGCCGGCTTGGCAACCACCGTATTGCCACAGACCAAAGCGGCTGACACCTGGCCGAGAAAAATCGCCAACGGAAAATTCCACGGGCTGATACAGGCAAATACACCACGCCCCTGCAAGTAGAGTTCATTGCTCTCACCGGTAGGTCCCGGCAAGGTAATCAGGGCAAAACGCTGCCGGGCCTGCAAGGCATAATAACGACAGAAGTCCACTGCCTCGCGCACCTCGTCAATGCCATCCTGCAGGCTCTTGCCAGCTTCACGGTTACACAAGGCCATCAGTTCGGGCATATTGTCTTCAAGAAGATCAGCCGTGCGTTCAAGAATGCTCGCACGCCGGTCCACCGGAGTGGCGTTCCAGGCCGGAAAGGCGGCTGCCAGCTTGTCGATTGCCAGGCCGGTTTGCTCGGCACTGGCCCAGACCACATCACCGACCTGATGACTGCGCTGGTAGGGGCAGACAACCGGCTGACTGGCGCCGGTCAGATACTCGCCATTCACCAGGGGTGCGCCCTGCCACTGGTGATCCATAAACCGGGCCATGGCCGCTTGCAAGGGCAGCCATTGATCCAGCACATTCATGTTGATGCCTTTGGAATTGCGCCGCTCCGGTCCAAAAATATCCCGCGGCAAGGGAATTTGCGGGTTAGCCAGAGACTTGTATTTACGCAGGACTTCTGCCGGATGCTCGATCAGTGAGTCAACCGGTACCCGAGAATCCACCAGTTTATGTACAAAAGAGGAATTGGCGCCATTTTCCAGAAGACGTCGCACCAGATAGGGCAGCAAGTCCTTGTGTGCACCGACTGGTGCATAGATGCGTACTGTACAGCCATACTCTTCAATCAGGGTGTCATACAGGGCATCACCCATGCCGTGCAGGCGCTGAAACTCGAATGGACGTTGCTCTGCCAGACGCAGTATGCAGGTTACCGTGTGCGCATTATGTGTTGCGAACTGGGGGTAGATAGATCCCTCGCACTGATCCGAGAGGAGAAAACGGGCGCAGGCGAGATAAGAGACATCGGTGGCCTCCTTGCGCGTAAAGACTGGATAGCCCTCCAGCCCGGCCTGCTGACACAGCTTGATCTCGGTATCCCAATAGGCGCCCTTGACCAGGCGTACCGGAATCAGGTCGCCCTGTTCACGGGCCATCAGCGTCAGCCAGCACAGCACCGGCAAGGCCCGCTTGGCATAGGCCTGGACCACCAGACCGAAGTTGCCCCAGCCCTTTACATCAGGGTGTCGATAGACCCGGGCAAAGAGTTTGAGCGACAACTCCAAGCGATCAGCTTCTTCCGCATCAATGGTGATACCCACATTGCCGGCCCGCGCCTGGCGCACCAGTTCCAACACGGTGTCCCCGAGTTCATCGAGAACCTGCGCTTCGCGCGCCGGCTCATAATGCGGGTGCAAGGCGGACAACTTGATCGAGATGGTTGGCTTCTGGGTCTTGCCCTGGTAGCCGTCTTCAGCCAGGGCGGCAATCGCTGATTGATAATCCTTAAGGTACTTGGCCGCATCGGCGCGGGTCAAAGCCGCCTCACCGAGCATATCGAAGGAATAGGTATAGCCCTGATCGCGCATGGATTTGCCGTTCTTCAGGGCTTCCTTGATGGTGCGCCCAAGCACGAACTGCTTGCCCATGATCTTCATGGCCTGCAGCATGGCGGCGCGAATCACTGGCTCACCGCTGCGTTTGACCAGACGACCGAGAACGGTGCCGGGAGTGCCATCCTTGCGTTTGTCCATGGTGACCACCTTGCCGGTCATCACCAGTCCCCAGGCCGCTGCGTTGACTAGAGTGCTCTCACTTTTACCCAGGTGCTCATCCCACTGGGCAGCACTCAACTTGTCACGAATCAGGGCGTCGGCGGTATGACTGTCAGGTACACGCAACAAGGCTTCCGCCAGACACATGAGCATGATGCCTTCCTGGGTGTCCAGACTGTATTCCTGCAACAGGGCATCAATACTGTCGACCGCATTATCACGCTTGCGAACAATTTCAATCAGTTTGCGTGCTGATGCCGTCAGGGCAGCAGGGTCGTCCTGTTCAACCAGTTGCAAAAGCTCTTCTACGTAACGGCTCTCATCCACTGCGTAGTGAGCGCTCAGTGTCGCGAGAAAATCGTCGGCACCTTGCTGCAGAAAATCACCGGCCAGTGCTTGCTTTGCTGTGAACATGGACACACCTCTTCTTGTTTGCCTGGTAGCGAAAGACGGCTACCAGAGCAGTGCTGGCGGCATAGAGCCAGCTCTGCACATTGTTCAGTGCAATTTAGTCGCTAAGCACAGCCTTTTCTTGTCAAAAAGTCGCATTTTTTTGTCAAAAACTCTGATTTGACGTGATCAGGCCGATTGCCTGAGACGCTTTGGTGTTTTACCGGTTGCCCGGCGCACCGCATGCGTCAGCGCACTCTGACTGGAAAATCCACAGCGTGAGGCGACTTCCGCCACAGGCAATGTGCTTTGCGTCAGCATCTGGGCGGCCTGTTCAAGTCGAATCTTGAGCACAAACTGATGAGGTGTGAGACCACTGACCTGTTTGAACAGTTGATGAAAATGACTGCTGCTGACACAGGTCAGTGTCGCCAGCTCAGGCACACTGATCGCCCGCTCCAGGTTGTGCCGCACATAGGCTTCCAGCTTTTCCAGGTCAATGGCTGCAGCCGAACTCAGCGGTACCGGCGTAGAGAATAGACGATCATGCAATCCATGCAGCAGCAAGCCACCCAGATGCCAGGCCATCGGCGAGGTCGCTGCCTCGTCACTACCCAGCACTTGCACCGCAAAGTCGAGCAGGCCCTGCATGCGCTGATCAAGTCGCACAAAGCGCGGCACATCAAAGAGTCGTGGCAGTCCGTCAGCTTCGCCGGCATCCAGGCCGGGTTGATCGGAATACAGATCAAGAATCAACATATGGTTGGGGCCACGACCGGAAAACGCGTGCCAGCGATGCCCCGGTACCAGGCAGGCCTGAAGTCGGTTGACGGCACCACTGATGCCATCCACCTCGAAATCCGCGCTACCTTCCAGGCCTACAATCAGTTGATGGTGAGCATGGGCATGTACGGCACTTTGTACTGGCAGATCAAGTACGCGGGTTTTGATCATTGGCTGATCGTCCGGGAAAGATAGTTAAAGCGTAGACAAGGCTTTGACAAAGCTCAATGTCAGCCCCATTGAAAAAAGCAGCGGCAAGCCACATCTAGATTCTGTTGCATCCATACTGGGGATACCAATGACTGACTGGAAAGAGATTGAGCAAGAAGAGAAGGAAAGTGTTGCCGCCGGTGGCCAACTGGTTGTGCCGGATCAGCGTCTGCCACAGCAACTATATGTTTTGCCGGTCACCAACCGGCCCTTCTTTCCAGCCCAGGTCATGCCGGTGGTGCTCAACGCCGAGCCTTGGGCAGAGACACTGGAGCAGGTCGATAAAACGCCGCATCATATGCTCTCGTTGTTCTATGTCGAGCAGCCCGAAGCAAGCCAGGGCAAGCTTGACCTTGATGCGCTGCCGCTGACCGGCTGCGTGGTCAAGGTCCATCACGCGACGCAAGAGAGTGGCAAGCTGCAGTTTATCGCCCAGGGCCTGACCCGCGTTCGCATAGTGCGCTGGATAAGCCGTAAACCGCCCTACCTCGCCGAGGTCGAATACCCCAAGGCCGAGCGCAGTGACAGTGACGAAGTGCGTGCCTATGCCATGGCACTGATCAATGCGATCAAGGAGCTGCTACCGCTCAACCCCCTGTACAGTGAGGAACTCAAGCACTACCTGAACCGGTTCAGTCCCAACGAACCCTCCCCGCTGAGTGATTTTGCCGCCGCGCTGACCACCGCCAAGCGCAGCGAACTGCAAGGCATCATGGACACCCTGCCGGTGCTCCGCCGGCTG